>JBGPNP010000089.1:0-8888 GCA_041487575.1 Gaiellaceae bacterium
CTCTCCTTCTCCGTCTCGCTCTGGTTCTTCAACAAGGGCCAGGTCTTCACGTCGGTGCCGCTCGTCTACCCGCCGCTCGTCTACCTGCTCCTGCGCATGCTCTGGATCGGCCGCTTCGGCCAGGGAAGCCGCTCGCGGCCGGTCTGGCCGGTGTGGATCCTTGCCGCGGCGACCGTCTTCCTCGCCGGCTTCAAGGTCGGTCTGAACGTCGAGGCCTCGAACGTGATCGACGTCGGCCTCGCCAGCGTCGCCGGCACGGATCGGATCGTGAAGGAGGGCGAGATGCCCTACGGGCACATGCCCAACGACCGCGGGAAGCCGTGCGGGTCGGCGAACGCCGACGGCTACGTCCGCGAGCACGTCCAGACGAACGGCCGCTGCGAGTCCGCCGTCGAGCGCGGCGACACGTACGGGCCCGTGACCTACCTCGCCTACGTGCCGGGCTACGTCGCCTTCGGCTGGACGGGGAAGTGGGACCAGGCCACCCGGAAGAGCTTCTGGAACCTCCCGGCGGCGCACTTCACGTCGATCCTCTTCGACCTGCTGGCGATCGCGGGGCTAGCGCTCGTCGGGCGGCGCTTCGGCGGAGCGAGGCTCGCGGCCACGCTCGCTTTCGCCTGGGCCGCCTGTCCCTTCACGCAGTACGTCTCGAACTCGAACTCGAACGACGCGATCATGCCCGCCTTGCTCGTCTGGGGCTTCTGGCTCCTCACGTCCGCGCCGCGACGCGGGCTCTTCCTCGGCCTCGCCACCTTCGCGAAGTTCGCCGCCGTTCTCCTCCTCCCGCTCTGGGCCTCGTACCCGAGTGGGCTACGCCGGCCGCGCGGGGCGCTCCCCTTCCTCGGCGGGCTTGCCGCCGCGGGGGTACTTTCGTTCTGGATCTTCTTCCTCGAGCCGGACCCGCTCCACGCCGCGCGTGTGTTCTGGGACCGGACCTTCGGCTTCCAGCTCGAGAGGGACTCGCCCTTCTCGGTCTGGGACTGGGGCCAGTACCGCTATCTCGATCTCTCGCTCGTCCAGTCGTTCCTGAAGTACGCGCTCGCGGCCGGCGCGCTCGCGCTGGCGTTCATTCCGCGGACGAAGACGCCGCTTCGGCTCGCGGCGCTCTCGGGGGCCCTCCTGATCGGCTTCGAGATCGTGCTGACGCACTGGTTCTACCTCTACATCCCCTGGTTCCTCCCCTTTGTCGCCTTCGCGCTCCTCGCGCCTCGAGCCGCGGCGCCCGCGCAGCCGGAGGCGGCGCCGACCCGTGATCACGACACGAGAGCGCTCGTCGGCGCCCGCTGACCTACGCCGGGCCGCGCTCGCCGCCGCTCTTGGCGCCGCCTGCCTGCTCGTGGCCTGGGGCCTTCTCCACGTCGGCTTCTACGACCGGAACCAGATCGTCGACACGCCCCGGTATCAGAGCTGGGGCGAGGACGTGCTCGACGGGAAGGTTCCGTACCGCGACTTTGCCGTCGAGTACCCGCCCGGAGCCCTGCCCGCCTTCGTCCTGCCCGCGCTCGCCGCGCACGTCGACTACCGACCGTGGTTCGAGGCGCTCATGTGGGGCTGCGGGGCGGCGGCAATCGCGTTCATCGCGCTCGCGCTCGCCGCGGTCGGCGCGGGCGATACGCGGCTCTATGCCGCAACGGCCTTCGCCGGCCTCGCGCCGCTCTCGCTCGGCTCGGTCGTGCTCACCCGCTTCGACCTCTGGCCGGCGGCCTTGACCGCCGGCGCGCTCGCGGCACTCGTCTCGGGCCGGAACCGGCTCGGGCTCGGCGTCCTCGCACTCGCCGTCGCAGCGAAGGTCTATCCCGCCGTGCTCCTCCCGCTCGCGCTCGTCTACACGAGCCGGCGGCGGGGCGGTCGCGAGGCGGCCGTCGGGCTTGCCGTCTTCGCCGCCGTGCTCGGGGCTGTCCTGCTCCCGTTCGCGGTGCTCGCGCCCGACGGCCTGCGCCAGAGCCTCGAGCGGCAGGTGACGCGACCGCTCCAGATCGAGAGCCTGGGCTCGGCTGCGCTCCTCGCGGCCCACCAGGTCGGCGCCTACGTGCCGCACGTCGTCACCACCTTCGGCTCGCAGAACCTCGACGGCGGCCTTCCGGACGCCGTTGCCACCATCCAGACCGCGCTTCAGGCTGTCGCCGTCTTCGCCGTCTGGGCGCTCTTCATTCGGGGCCGCTCGGGCCCGGAGAGTCTGCTCGCGTCCTCGGCGGCCGCCGTCGCCGCCTTCGTCGCCTTCGGGAAGGTGCTCTCGCCCCAGTTCCTCATCTGGCTCGTCCCGCTCGTCCCGCTCGTCGCCGGGGAGGCGGGCCTCGTCGCGGCGGCCCTGCTCGCCTCCGCCCTCTTCCTTACGCAGGTCTGGTTCCCCTACCGCTACTGGCACGTCGTCGCGCTCTTCGCGCTTCTCGCCTCGATCAGCAGGCGACGCGAATCGCTTCGCAGCTCGTAGCGCGCCCGTCGGCGCCGCACTCGACGAGGACGCCCTCGATGCGGACGTCGCCCTCGGCCGGGTGGAAGCGGACGGGCACGAGGCTCCGCATCCGCTCGATCGCGAGCTCGGCCTTGACGCCGATGACGGAGTCGTGCGGGCCGGTCATGCCCGCGTCCGTGATCGCGGCCGTCCCCCCGGGAAGGACGCGGGCGTCGTTCGTCTGCACGTGCGTGTGCGTCCCGATCACGGCCGTGACGCGCCCGTCGAGCATGCGGGCGAGCGCGATCTTCTCGCTCGTGGCCTCGGCGTGGAAGTCGATGACGACGATCGGCGTCTGCCTTCGCGCCTCGTCGACGAGCGCGTCGACGGCGGTGAAGGGGTGGACGGCGACCTCGAGGAAGAGAGAGCCCTGAAGGTTCGCGACGGCGACGCCGTTGACCACCGTGAGCCCCCTCCCCGGCATCCCGGGCCCGCCGAGGTTCGCGGGCCGGATGACGCGGTCGCTCCGCTCGAGCACCTCGACGATCTCGCGCCGCCGGAAGGTGTGGTTGCCGAGCGTGATCACGTCGACCCCGGCCGCGAGGATCTTCTCGGCCAGGCGCGGCGTCAACCCCATGCCGTCCGCGGCGTTCTCGCCGTTCGCGATGCAGAAGTCAACGCGGAGCTCCTGCCGGAGCTCCCGCAGGTGCTTCTCGAGCGCGCGCCGCCCCGGGGAGCCGAAGACGTCAGCGAGAAAGAGGATCTTCACGGTCGCCCCAGTGTAGGGGCGAGGCGTGTTTTGCCTCCACGCCATCCACCCGAGCGACGCGAGGGGTCAAGAATTCCCCCGCGGAAAATGCGGAGCATTTTTCGCGGTTACTAGGGCGTGGCGAGCGACGCCGCCGGGTGCACGTCGATGTGGACGTGCTGGCCGTTGTCCTGCGTGTAGCGGGCGAGCCCGTTCTGCTCGACGGCCGAGAGGTCGATGACGCGCCCCACCTTCGTCCGAGCCGCCGACACCGAGGAGCCGACCGTGAGCGCCTTGTCGGGGCGCAGGTTTGCGAGCGTGACGACCAGGTCGGGGCTCCCGGAGGGCTGGATGTCGATCGTGACGCCGTACCGCTGTCCGTTGACGATCCTGTCTGCGATCGCGATCACGGTGCCGTCCACCGGCGCGTAGACGTCGGTGCCCGCGGGCGCCCCGACGTCGAGGCCGCCTGTCCTCGGCCCCGTGCCGCCGTCCAGGAGGTAGTAGCGAAGCCCGGAGCCCCCGCCACCGAAGAGCTTGCGCGCGAGTCGGGTGAAGAAGCCCGCGTTCGCACGCGTCCCGACCGGCTCGAGCGCGAGCGCGCCCGCACCCGTCGCGTGATAGCCGATCGCGGTAATGCGACTCTGGTTAACGGGGAGGAGGATCCGTAGCGACTCGTGGAGCGCGACGACCTGCGGCTGCGGCGGCCCGGCCGGGAGGAGGCGCTTCGCCGGGGCGGGCCCGGCGACGCCGGGCGCGGCGCTTCCTCCGGAGAACGCGGTCACGAGCACGACGACGAGCAGCACGACTGCGAGAACGGCAAGAAGGGCTGTCTGGCGCGCCCGGCGGGCGCGGGTACGCGCGTCGGCGCGCTGGAGTGCTCGGTCGTCGCGAACGGGGAGACGCCTTGCCTGAGGCACGGCCATCCGCGAGACGGTACCCGAGCCTACGTGCTCTTTCAACACGAAGCCGCCTCCAGGGACGGGCAGCACCGCCGGGCGGGCAAGCGTCCGCGCGCCGGCCTCCGCTTCCTGATCGTACGGACAAACCGTGGTCACGGGGGCGAGATACGATGGCGCGCGGCGTGATTGCCTTGCGTCGTCATCAGCCTGGCAGGCGCTTCGGACGCTGAGTGGCCTCCACCGCAAGTACGGCCCAGCCCGTCCGGCTGCAAACCAGCGCATCCCAGCGTCCTCGGTCGGTCGCATACCGTCTAGGTATGCGACCTCCCTGCGTCCTTGGGCTGCTTGGTTTTCGCGCGGCCGGCCAGGACCGTACTCACGGCGGAGACCACTGAGCGAGCCGCTCCTCTCCGCTCGCGGTCTCTCGCGTCGCTTCGGCGACCGGGTCGCACTCGCGCCGGCCGACCTCGACGTCCTGGGCGGCGAGGCGCTTGCCCTCATCGGGCCGAACGGCGCCGGCAAGTCGACGCTTCTCTCCCTTCTCGCCGGGGCGCTCGAGCCTTCTCAGGGCCGGGTCGAGCACGCGAGCGGCGCGGTGAAGATCGGGTGGGTGCCCCAGAGACCTGCGCTCTACGGCCGTCTCTCGCCGTTCGAGAACCTCGAGCTATTTGCCCGGCTCGAGGGCGTCGCCGAGCCCAAGGCCGAGGTGCGGAGGCTCCTCGATCTCGTCGAGCTCCCGGCCGGCAAGGAGCCTGCCGGGCGCCTCTCGGTCGGGAACCAGCAGCGCCTGAACCTCGCGATCGGGCTCCTCGGCCGGCCTGACGTGCTCCTCCTCGACGAGCCGACCGCCTCTCTCGACCCGAGGCAGCGCCGGCGTCTGTGGGCGATCGCGGGCGAAGTGCGTGGGCGCGGCGGCGCCGTCGCCTTCGCGACCCAGAACCTCGAGGAACTCGAGCGCTTCGCTACTCGCGTCGCCGTCCTCCTCGCTGGCGAGCTCGTCTTCGAGGGGACGATCGTCGACTACCGCGCGGACCCGAGCGCCCAGGTGTTCGCGTAATGCGGAGCGTCGCTCTCCTTCTCGGCAAGGACCTCCGCATTCTCGGGCGCTCGCGCGCGCTCGTCGTCGCCTTCGTCGCCTACCCGCTCCTCGTCGCGGCGCTCGTCGGGCTCGTCGCGCGGTTCGCCGCCGATCGGCCGCGTGTCGCCTTCGTCGACCTCGACAACCTGCCGAAGACCCTCGAGATCGGCGGCGAGCGCTTCGACGTCAAGGGCGTCATCGACCAGGTCGACGCTGCGGTCGAGCTCCTGCCGATGCCGGCGGCGGAGGCCGACCATCGGCTGAAGACAGGCCGGGTGCTTGCCGAGATCATCATCCCTCGAGGCTTCGCGGCCCGACTGCGGGGGATGGTGGAGAGTCCGGAGCTGATTCTGAAGACGAGTCCCGGCGGACTTTCCGACGACATCCGCCGGCGCACGGAGTCGCTGGTCTTCAACCTCGACCGGCGCCTCCAGACGACGTACATCGAGTCGAACCTCGGCTACGTCGACCTTCTGCTCCACGGCGGCAAGGGGAGCTTCCTCGGCAACAGGTTCGACATCATCGGCCTGGAGGCGGCGGGGCGGTCGCTCGCCGACCTGAGGAGGCGGACGCCCGATCCCGCGGCGCGCAAGGAGATCGAGCAGCTCGAGATCTTCGTGCGCGAGGCGACGCTCGCCATCGGCCAGACCGGGAGCGCGATGCGCGCGATCGCGAACCCGATCAAGCTCGCCGAGGGCCACGGCGGACGCAGCTACATCCTCTCCGCCACCGTCCAGTCCTACGCCGTCGCCCTCACACTCGCTGTTCTCTGCGTCATCCTCGGCGCAGGCGCGATCGCCTCCGAGCGCGACGAGAACGTTGTCGGCCGGCTCACCCGGGGCCTCGTGCGACTCTCGGAGCTGGTTGCCGAGAAGGTGGCGCTCGTGACCGCGATCGCCGTCGCGCTCGGGCTCGCGCTCATCATCGTCTTTGGCATCGCCGTGGAGGCGGCCGGGGCGCCGGGCGGGCAGCCGTGGCAACGCTTGCCGCTCTTCGCGCTCGGCCTCGTCCTCGTCGGCGCCGCGTTCGGGGCGTTCGGCGTCCTCCTCGGCGTCGTCGCGCGCGAGGGTAGGACGGCCTCGCTACTCGCCTTCCTCGTCGTCCTGCCGCTCGTGCTCGTCTCCCTCATCCCGCGCAGCGCGTCCGAGGCGCCGTTCTGGGCCGCCCAGCTCTTCCCCTTCTCGCACGGCGTCGCGTTCTTCGAGTCGGCCCTCTACGACCTCGATCCGTGGGGCCGCCTCGGTCGCCAGGCGCTCTGGCTCGCGGGTCTCACAGCCCTCTTCGGGGCGGCGTCGCGTGCCGGCGTGCGAAGATTGGCGAGGTGAGCGCTTGCGATCACCTCGGGGGAAGGGTGTCGGGAGACCGGGAGGTTTCCCGCGGCTCTCAGCGCGCCGTCAAATGGAAGAAGGGGCTCCACGGGAGCGAGCCGAAGGTGAGCGACGCGAGGTGAGCGCTTTCCCCGTCACGCGGCTCCGGCGGCTGCTCCGGACGCCCGCTCTCAGAGGCCTCGTCCGCGAGACGAGGCTTGACCTGGACGACTTCGTCATGCCGCTCTTCGTCTGTCCAGGCGAAGGGATCGAGCATCCGCTCGAGGGGCTCGCCGGGATCGCGCAGCGCTCGGTCGATCGCCTGTGTGACGAGGCCGACGAGCTGGCGCGCCTCGGCATCAAGGCCGTCCTTCTCTTTGGCATCCCCGAGTCCAAGGACGAGGCCGCCACGGGAGCGTGGGACGAGGACGGCATCGTCCAGCGCGCGCTGCGAGCGCTCAGAGAGCGTGTGCCGGAGCTCGTCCTCGTCACGGACGTCTGTCTCTGCGAGTACACATCGCACGGTCACTGCGGCTTCGTCCAGGACGGCGAGGTCGCGAACGACGTCACGCTCGAGCTCCTCGCCAGGACGGCCCTGAGCCACGCCGAGGCGGGGGCCGACATCGTCGCGCCGAGCGACATGATGGACGGCCGGGTCGCCGCCATCCGCTCTGCTCTCGACGCGGAAGGCCACGAGCAGGTTCCGATCATGGCCTACTCCGCGAAGTACGCGAGCGCTTTCTACGGCCCGTTCCGGGAGGCGGCGGGCTCGACGCCGGCGTTCGGCGACCGGCGGAGCTACCAGATGGATTCGCCGAACGTCCGTGAGGCGCTGCGCGAATGCGAGCTCGACCTCGCCGAGGGCGCCGACGTGATCATGGTCAAGCCGGCTCTTCCCTATCTGGACGTGATCGCGGCCGTGCGCGCCCGCTTCGACGTGCCCGTCGCCGCCTACAACGTGAGCGGCGAGTACGGGATGGTGAAGGCAGCCGCCGCGAGCGGCTGGCTCGACGAGCGCCAGGCGGCGCTCGAGTGCCTGACTGCGATCAAGCGCGCCGGCGCCGACATCGTCATCTCGTACTGGACGAAGGAGCTTGCCGCGTGGCTCTAGCTTCGCGCCTGGCGCGGAGCGCGACCCTCTTCCGCCGGGCCCGCGCCGTCATCCCCGGCGGCGTCAACTCGCCCGTGCGCGCGATGAAGGCGGTCGGCCTCGAGGAGCCCCTCTTCGTCGCGCGCGGGGAGGGCGCGTACCTCGTGGACGAGGACGAGAACCGCTACGTCGACTGGGTCATGTCCTGGGGCCCTCTGATCTTCGGCCACGCCGACCCGGAGATCGTGCGGGCCGTGCAGGAGGCGGCGGCGGCCGGGACGACCTACGGCGCGCCGACGGAGCGCGAGGTCCTCCTCGCCGAGGAGCTCGTCGACGCCGTCCCGTCGCTCGAGATGGTGCGGCTCGTGAGCTCCGGGACGGAGGCCGCGATGAGCGCGCTTCGGCTCGCCCGCGGCTTCACGCGCCGCGACCGCGTGATCAAGTTCGCAGGCTGCTACCACGGGCACTCGGACGCCCTGCTGGCCGCCGCGGGCTCGGGGCTCGCCACCCTCGCCATCCCCTCGACGCCGGGCGTGCCGACGAACGCGATCGCGGACACGATCGTCTGTCCCTACAACGATGTGGAAGCCGTCGCGGCCGCGTTCGCGCGCTACGGGGAAGGGCTCGCGGCCGTCGTCGTCGAGCCGGTGGCCGCCAACATGGGCGTCGTCCCGCCGGAGCCCGGCTTCCTCGAGGCGCTCCGCGCACTCTGCGACGCCTGCGGCGCGCTGCTGGTCTTCGACGAGGTCATCACGGGATTCCGGCTCGCGCGTGGCGGCGCGCAGGAGGTCTACGGCGTCCGTCCGGACCTGACCGTGCTCGGGAAGATCGCCGGCGGCGGTATGCCCCTCGCCGCCTTCGGCGGCCGTGCCGACGTCATGGCCGAGCTCGCGCCGAGCGGCCCGGTCTACCAGGCGGGGACGCTCTCGGGGAACCCCCTCGCGACCGCGGCAGCGCTCGCAGTCCTCTCGCGGCTGCGCGACCCGGAGGTCTACCGCCGCCTGGAGGAGAGCGCCGCCTCGCTCGATCAGGGCCTGCGCGAGGCGTCGGCCGGCGAGCCCGTGGCGCTCCAGCGGACCGGGGCGATGGTGACCCTCTTCTTTCGCGAAGGCCCGGTGCGCAACTTCGACGAGGCCGCTGCGAGCGACACGGAGCGCTACGCCGCGTTCTTCCGCCACCTGCTCGACCGCGGCGTCTACGTCGCTCCCTCCCAGTTCGAGGCGATGTTCGTCGCCACGGTCCACGGGCCGGCCGAGATCGACCGCACCGTCGAGGCCGCAGCGGAATTCTTCGAGCAAAGCCCGAAGAATTCCGCTTAGGGAAGCGTGACGACAAACCACGAGAATCTCCTTGGCCAAACTCTTGGCGAAG
>JBGPNP010000090.1:0-8869 GCA_041487575.1 Gaiellaceae bacterium
ACCGTCGCGTCGATGACGATGCCGGCCGCGAGGCCGATCCCGAACTGCTTGATGTCGGGCCCGGGGCCGGTCGAGAGCGAGAAGAAGGCGAACATGAGCACGAGGGAGGCGCTCGTGACGAGCTTCCCGGTGCGGGCGAGGCCGAGCGAGACGGCCTGCCGCGTGTCGCCCGTGCGGTCGTAGACCTCGCGCATCCGCGTGAGCATGAAGACCTCGTAGTCCATCGAGAGGCCGAAGAGGAACGCGAAGATCATGAGCGGGATCCACGAGATGGTCGCGTCGGTCGCCGGCGTCGACCAGATCGCCTCGCTCCCGTGACCCTGCTGGAAGATGAAGACGACGATCCCGAAGGCGACGCCGAGCGAGACGAGGTTCAGGAGCACCGCCTTGATCGGCAGGATCACCGACCGGAAGGCGCGCATGAGGAGGATGAAGGTCAGGAGGACGACGAAGCCGAGGACGTAGGGGAAGTTGCCGTAGACGGCACGAACGAAGTCGCGGTCCGCCGGCGCGATCCCGCCGAGCGTCATCTTCACAGCGCCGCCGGCCTCGCGCTCGGCCGCGGGCAGGACCTGGCTGCGGACGTTGGAGATGATCCCCTTCGCCGGCCGGCTCGCCGCGTCCACGTTCGCGAACGCCTCGACGAGCGCGCTCGAGCCGCGTCGCCAGTCCGGGGGCGCAGCGACACCGGCGATCCCGGGCGTCTGCCGGAGCCGGGCGACGAGCGTGTCGAGCGCCGCCGGCGAGGCTCCGTGCTCGACGAGGACGACGAACGGCTTGAGGACGCCGGCCGAGATGCCCGCGAGAGCGAGCGCGTCACGGCCGGCGAACGCGTCGCCCTTCCCGGTCAGGTCCTTCGCCTGCGCCTCGCTCGGATTCAGCTTGACCGCCGGCGAGAAGAGGAGCCCGACGATGGCGAACCCGGCGAGCGCGACGGGGATCGGGCGGCGCATCACGAAGCCCGACCACCGGTGCCAGAAGCCGGTCTCGCCGGGGTCGGCGGTGACGATCCGCTCCGGCATCACGCGCACCCTGTTGATCCGCGGCCCCAGCATGAAGAGGAGCGCGGGGAGGAGCGTGAGCGAGGCGATGACCGAGACGGTCGGGATGAGCATGCCGCCGATCCCGATCGAGCGGATGAAGGGGAGGGGCAGGATGACCATGCTGAGGAGGCCGATGGCGACGGTCGAGCCCGAGACGATGACGGACCGGCCCGCGTGGCGCATCGTCTCGACGAGCGCCGTCTCGACGTCCCTGCCGTGGTGGAGCTCCTCGCGGAAGCGGAAGATCATGAGCAGCGAGTAGTCGATCGCGACGCCGAGACCGACGAGCGCGACGAGGTACTGGACGATGATCGAGACGTCGGTGACGTAGGTCATGAGCCAGATGACCGTGAACGTCGACAGGATCGAGCTCGCGGCGATGGCGATCGGCATCGCGATCGCCGGGATCGTCCCGAAGACGAAGAGGAGGACGACTAGAGCCCCTGCGCCGCCGATGAGAATCTCCACGAGGAGGCTCGGACCGTTCGCGCCACCGACGTCCTGGAAGAGCGGGTCGCGGCCGGTGAGGTTGGCGGTCACGCCTGGGGGAGCCGCTTCGTGGAGCGCGGCGCGGGCGCTCTTGATGATTCCGGTCAGAAAGAACTTCTGCGGCCCCGGGAGGTAGATCTCAGCGAACGTCGTGTGCCGGTCGCGGGAGACGTAAACGTCGCTCCCGGTCGAGAAGAACGAGCTCGAGCGCGAGCCCGGGACGGCGGCGGCCGCCCTGGCGACCGCCTCGGCGACCCCAGGCGTCTTCGTGACGTCGCCGCTCGAGTGGAGGACTGCGACGAACGGCGCCTGCTGACCGGTCCCAAAGGTGCGAAGCGCGCGCTGGTTCGCCTCGTAGGCGGAGTAGCCGGGGATCGAGAACGACTCGAGATAGCGCTTGGAGGCCTGGTTGGCGCCGAAGACGCCGAAGACGGTGAGGCCGACCCAGAGGAGCACGATGAGCCTTCGCCGCCGGATGACGAGACGGGTCAGGCGCTCCATCGGGGCTACTCTACCGATCGGTATCGTGGGCGTCGTGAAGATCGAGACGCTCGACCACGTCGCGCTCTGGGTCTCCGGCCGCGACGCGCTCGCGGACTTTCTGACGCGGTATCTCGGCATGCACCTGATCAGCCGGACCGAGAGGTTCACGCTGGTCGGCGCCGACGCGCGCCGGGGCAAGCTGACGCTCTTCGCGGCCACGGGGGAGCGGGAGCCGGGCACGCTCGTCCGCGTCGTCCTGCGCGTGCGCGACCTCGACGCGGCTGTCGCCGAGCTCCCGGCCGGCCTCCCGGTCGAGACGCGCGGGCGGACGGCGCTCTTCACGGGGCTCGAAGGACTGGGGCTCGGCCTAGCCGAGTCCGCCGAGGGCGCCGAGCACGACATCGACCACGTCGTCTTCCGCGTGCCCGACCCGGAGGCGACGTTCCGCGTGCTCGCGGGGCTCGGCTTCGGGGTGAAGAACGGGCGCCTCGAGGCCGGCGACGCCTACGTCGAGCTCGAGCAGGGCGACCCGGGGGAGCCGGAACGGCCGCTCCTCAACCACCTCGGCTTGAGGGTCGAGTCGGCGGGCGAGCACCTGGCGGAGGCCGAGAGCCTGGGGCTCGAGATAGCCGATGTGGTCGACGGCGAGAACACGTACGCGGTGTTCGTCTGGGGGCCCGACCGGATCAAGCTCGAGTACGTCGAGCACAAGCCGACGTTCTCGCTCGTCTGACGTCGTGACCGGCCTCGTGGTCGCGGGCGCCGGCATGGGCGGCCTCGTCGCGGCCGCCCGGGCCCGCGAGCTCGGCGCCTCAGTCCTCGTCCACGAGAAGGGCGACCGGCCGGGAGGCTCGATGCTGCTCTCGAGCGGCGTCGTCTGGCGCTACCGGGAGTGGGAGCGCTTCCGCGCCGAGTGCCCGGGCGGCAACCTGAAGCTCCAGCGGCTCGTCTGGGAGCGGCTCGACCACGCGCTCACGTGGCTCGAGTCTCTCGGCGCACCCGTCGTCGCGCACGAGACCGGGAACCCGGACACGGCGGGCGTTCGCTTCGACCCGCGCGGGCTGACCGAGGCCCTCGTGCGCAAGGTGGGGGAGATCCGTCTGGGCGAGCCGCTCGTCAAGCCCCCTGAAGGCGTGCCGGTCGTCCTCGCAACGGGCGGCTTCCAGGGGAGCCGCTCGCTCGTACGGGAGTTCGTCACGCCGGAGGCGGACGCGCTTGTCCTGCGCGCGAATCCGTGGAGCGCCGGCGACGGCCTCCGGCTCGGGCTCGCCCGCGGCGCGCAGCTCTCCGAGGGGCTGGACGAGTTCTACGGGCGCGCGCTACCCGCCCCGCCTGCGCGCGTGACGCCGGAGCACTTCGTCGAGCTGTCGCAGCTCTATGCGCGCTTCGCGACGGTCACGAACGCCCGCGGCGAGCGCTACGAGGCGCGGACGTGGTCGGAGATCGACGTCGTCCAGTGGACCGCGCGCCAGCCGGACGCGCGAGCCTGGTACCTCGTCCCGGAGGCGGCGCTCGCCGAGCGCGTAGGCGACCGAACGGTAGGTGACATGGTCGCAGCTGCGCGGGCCGCGGGAGCGTCGGTCGCGAGGCGAGACCGTGCGCTCGAGGTCGAGGTGGTCGCAGGTATCACATCGACGCTGGGCGGCCTGAAGGTGGACGAGCAGGCGCGGGCGGCGGAGGGGCTTTTCGCCTGCGGCGCAGACGTGGGCGAGATCTCGACCGGCGGCTACTCGAGCGGCCTCGCGGCCGCGCTCGTCCTCGGCCTCGTCGCCGCCGAGGAGGCCGTGCGGGCGCCCTGACACGTGTGACGACTTCGTCGCAGAGCTGCACGGACCTCATGAGTCCATTAACGGGGGCGAAGCGTGACGCGCCTCCCCGACCGGGGTTGAGCGCCGAGCCCTGTCCTCGCGAGCCGCGGCCGTGCCGGCCATGCCCCGGGGTCGGACCTGCGGCCATGCCCGCGGGGGCCAGGCTCGCCCCAACCCTGTCCGCGGGGCCGCCGTCAGGCGGGCTCGAGGTACGCGCACCGCCGCTTGTCGCCGGGGAGAGGCGAAGGCGCGACCTTGTAGACGACGTAGCGCCCGCCGCCGTCTGCTCCGAGGTCGATCTCCTCGCCCCGCTGGGGCGGCTTCCCCTCGCGCTCGGCCAACTCGTACCCAGTCGGTCGCGAGACGAAGAGGAGGTACTTCCCCTCGGCCATCGCAGCGAGTGTACTGGTACACCGTGCGGCGAATACGGTGCGCCCTGGCGGCGCAAAGACTGCGCCGGGCCGCGTCCTCGGTCGCGCCCATATGACCTGCATATGGACGCTCCCTGCGTCCTTGCCCGACTTGCTTTGCACTCGCCAGGATCATCACCATACTCACCGGACGGCGCACTAGCCGGCCGGCGTGGCCACGTATGCGGGGACGACGACCTTCACCACGGTGCCGCCGTCGGCGCCGGGCTCGACCGTGAGGCGGCCGTTGAGGATGCGGACGCGCTCCTCGATCGCCTCGATCGATGCTCGGCGGCGCTCCTCGACGCCGTCGTCGGCGATCTCCGTGAGGAGGCCACCGTCCTCGAGCTCGGAGACGGTGAGGTGGATCCGCTCGGGCCGGCGCCGCACGGCCTGCGTGAGAGCTTCGCGCACGATCTGATAGAGGGCGACCTGCGCCTTTTCGGCGATGCGCTCGGCCGGCTCGACCGAGGCGGAAACGGTAATCCGGTTCGAGCGCTCGATCTGCTCCCGAAGCGCTCCGACTGCGGCCACGAAACCATGGTCGCGCAGGACGAGCGGCTCGATCGCGAACGTGAGGTCGCGAAGGGCGCGGATCGTGTCGCGCTCGCGCTCGAGCGAGGTCCTGACCACTTTGGCCGCGTCCTCGTAACGACCGTCCATGATCGCGGCGAGCGCGGCGTCGTGCATGAGTGCGATGCCGGACATCGACTGGACCGGGCCGTCGTGGAGGAGGATCGAGAGCCGGCGGCGCTCGTCCTGCTCCGCGGTGATGAGCTGCTCGGTTAGGCGCGCGCTCTCGCCCTCGCGCTCGCGCATCCGTTCGAGTAGGCGCGCCTGCTCGAGGAGGGCCGCGGCGGCGACCGCCACGGCGATCGCGAGCCCGAGCCCGGCGAGCCACGTCACGTCGAGCGCGAGACCGACGGCGCCGGTGACGGCCGCTGCAGCCGCCCCGACGGCGAGGCTAGTGGATCGACCACCCAAGTCGCGAGAACGTTAGCGGGGCGACGTGGCTAGTCGATGATCGCCTGGCGAAGAGCGATCGCGACGGCATGCGTCCGGGTATCGGCCTCGAGCTTCGCCAGAATGTGCCGAACGTGGCTCTTGACTGTCTCCTGGCTGATGAAGAGCTTCTTGGCGACGTCGGCGTTCGACATCCCGTCGGCGAGGAGCTGGAGGATCTCCCGCTCCCGCGCAGTGAGCATCTCCTCGCGATCCCGCGTGAGGAAGTCGGGCATGAGCGCCGGGTCGACATAGCCCTCGCCGCTCGCGACCTTCTCGATCGCCCGCAGGAGCGTCTGGTGCGGCGCCTCCTTGAGGATGTAGCCCTTCGCCCCTGCTTCGAGGCCCCGGGTGAGCAGACTCCGCTCGCCGTAGGCGGTGAAGATGAGGACGTTCGTCTGCGGGAGCTTGTCCGTGAGCGCCTTCGTCGCCTCGAGCCCGTCCATCCCGGGCATCCGGACGTCCATGATGACGACGTTGGGCCGGCGTCGCTCGGCGATCGCGACGGCGCTCGCGCCGTCGGACGCCTCGCCGATGACACGAACGTGCGACGAGCGCGAGAGCGAAAGGCGCAGGCCTTCCCTGACCACTTCGTGGTCGTCGGCGATGAGGCAGGTGATCTCGTTCGTCACAGGTTCCTGGGCTCCCGGGTTCATTGTCGGGTGGAAGCGCTCGGAACTTTAGGCTTGCGTCGCATGCACGAGCTTCTCGCCCGCCTCTCCGACCTCCTCCGGCCGTGGCCCGAGCGATAGCAGGCCTGCTCGTCGACCCGGTCGACGGCGCGCGGCCCGGAGTCGTCGCGATCGAGGACGGGGTGGTCTTGTCGGTCGAGCCCGAGCCGAAGGCACCGCGTGGTGTGCTCGTCTTCCCGGGTTTTGTCGACCTCCAGGCCTACGACGCGACGGGCCTCTTGGAGAGCGGGGTCACCGGGTACCTCCAGGCGACACGCGACCCGGATGCAGAGGTCGCGGGGCTCTGCCTTGGCCTTCACCTCGAGGGGCCGTTCCTGAACCCGGAAGCGGCGGGCGCGATCCCGGTCGAGGAGATCTTCCCTGTGGATCTCGCGGCGCTCGGCGAGTGGCTGAGCGGCGGCTCCGTACGCCTCGTGACGATCGCCCCCGAGATTCCCCGCGGGCTCGAGGCGATCCGGCTCGTCTCGACCGCTGGCGCGGTCGCCGCCGTCGGTCACACGCACGCGAACAACGCGGCGACGCGGGCGGCAGTCGCAGCGGGCGCCCGCTTCGCGACGCACATCTGGAACGCGATGGCGCCGACGAAGGCGCGGGCTACGGGCCCCGTCCCCGAGCTCCTCCTGAACCCGCGCGTGACGCTCGGCCTCATCGCCGACGGGCGCCACCTCCACCCGCGGATCGAGGAGCTGACCCTCCGCGTCGCCGGGCCCGGACGTATCGCGCTCACGAGCGACCGCGTGCCGCGCCCTGCGCAGCGCCCCGACGGAAGCCTCCTCGGCGGCGACCGCTCGGGCGCGGCGCTGGTCGCGCGGATGGCCCGGCACGGCCTCGCCGAAGCGGCGCTCATGGCGAGCCTCGTGCCCGCCCGCGTGCTTGGCCTCTCCGACCGCGGCCGCCTCGTTCCCGGCTACCGCGCCGACCTTGCCCTCCTCACGGAGGACTTCGTCCCGGTCGAGACCCTCTCGGGGGGAGAGACCGTCTGGGCGGTGCGGTATGCTGACGACGAAGAGCTTGGACGAGATTCCTCCTAGTACCCACGCCCCGGAGCGCGGGGCGTGAGCGACTTCCTCAGAGTCATCGTCGTTCTCCTCATCGTTTTGGGGAACGGATTCTTCGTCGTTGCCGAGTACTCGCTCGTGACGGCCAAGCGGGCCAAGCTCGACGAGCTGGCACGGCATGGCAGCCGCCGGGCCCGGATTGCCGTCCACCTCATCGACGAGCCGGTGCGGCTGATCTCGACCGCGCAGCTCGGCATCACCGTGTTCTCGATCCTCCTCGGCGCCGTCGGCGAGCCGCTCATGGAGAAGTTCTTCGACCCGGTGCTCGCGGCGACCCTCGCGTTCGTCCTGTCGTTTGCGTTTGTCACCTGGCTCCACGTCGTCCTCGGCGAGCTCGTGCCGAAGGCGCTCGCGCTCTGGAAGCGGGAGCCGATCGCTCTGCTCGTGGCGATGCCCCTCGAGGGGCTCTACCTGGTCGCCTACCCGCTCGTCCGGCTGCTGCAGTGGTCGGCGAACGCATTGCTCTTGCCCTTCGGGATCAAACCCGCTGCGGCGGGCGTCATCGCAGCCGACGAGGCGGAGATCCGCATGATGGTCGCCCAGGCAGAGGAGACCGGGATCATCGAGGAGGCGGAGGAGGAGATGCTCTACAAGGTGTTCGACTTCGCGGACAAGGAGGTCCACGAGGTCATGGTGCCGCGGCCCGAGGTCGTCGCCCTCTCGGTCGACCTGCCGACTCCGGAGGCGCTCGCAGCGGTCGTCGACTCGCCGTTCACCCGGTACCCCGTCTACCGCGGCTCCCTCGACGACCTAATCGGCATCCTCCACGTCCGGGATCTCTTCGGGGCCCTCTACGACGACGGCATCGAGAACGTCCGGATCGAAGATCTCGTCAGGGCCGCCCACGTCGTCCCGGAGACGAAGAACCTGGGCGCGCTGCTGGCCGAGTTCAGAAAGACGAAGCAGCACGTCGCGCTCGTCGTCGACGAGTACGGCTCCTTCATGGGCATGGTCACGCTCGAGGATCTCCTCGAGGAGATCGTCGGCGAGATCGAGGACGAATACGACCTGCCCGACGAGTCGGTACAGCGCCTCGACGACACGCATGTGCGCATCGACGGGACGTTCCCGATCGACGACTTCAACGAGCAGTTCGGGCAGCAGCTCCCCCAGGAGGACTTCCACACGATCGCCGGCTTCGTCTTCGGTGCGCTCGGCCGCCAGCCCGAGAAGGGCGACGAGGTGGCCTGGAACGGCCTGCGGTTCACCGTCGTCCAGGTCGAGGGCACACGGATCGAGCGCCTCGACGTCGAGTTCCCGCCCGCGGTCGCCGAGCCCGAAGCTGACCGCGACCACTAGACTCCGCCGGCATGCGGATCGAGAGAGTCTCGGCTGAGGCGGCGAGCCCGCTCGAGGGGAAGCGGGCGAGCTACTTCTCCGGCGAGGTTCGCATCCAGGATGTGACGGGCGACCCCGGGCCGGACGGCGTCGAGTTCCTCGCAGTGTTCTTCTCGTCCGGGGGGCGGACACGGCCGCACGTTCATCCGGTCGAGCAGACACTCCAGGTCGTCGACGGCGAGGGAGTCGTGGCCGTCGAGGGCCGCCGCTGGCCGATCCGGGTCGGGGACGTCGTCGTGGTGCCCGCGGGCCTCTGGCACTGGCACGGCGCGACTCCGATCGCGGCGATGTGCCACATCTCGATCAAGCAGGCCGGCCAGACCGACTGGGACCAGCCCGAGAGGGACTGGGCCGACTACATGGGTGACCTCGCGTAGCGAGGCCGGTCTAGAGACGCTTGGGCAGGAGCGCGCGGTCCTCGTCCGGCCCGTCGTAGCCGGGGCGCCGCGCCTCCTGCTCGAAGCCGAGCCTGGCATGGAAGGCGATCGACGCCTCGTTCGCGGGTGAGGTGACGCAGCGGGCGAGGGTGCGCCCGTTGGCCTTGGC
>JBGPNP010000091.1:0-8800 GCA_041487575.1 Gaiellaceae bacterium
AATTGACCTCGAAATACGGGTTCTCCGTGGTCGCTCCGATCAGCGTGACGAGACCCTCCTCTACGGCCGGCAGGAGCGCGTCCTGCTGGGCCTTGTTGAAGCGGTGGATCTCGTCCAGGAAGAGGATCGTCCGCTGCCCGTGCCCGCCGAGGCGGTCGCGCGCCCGCTGGATGACGCCGCGCACGTCGCCAACCGAGGCGGACACAGCCGAGAGGTCCTCGAAAGCCGAGCCCGTCGTGGCCGCGACGATGCGCGCGAGCGTCGTCTTCCCGCTCCCCGGCGGGCCGTAGAGAATCGACGAGCGGACGCGGTCCTCCGCGATCGCGCGCGCGAGCGCCGACCCTTCCCCGACGATCTTCCGCTGGCCGACGAAGTCCTCGAGCCGCTTCGGCCGGAGGCGCAGCGCGAGCGGGGCGACCTCCCCGAGCCGGGCGCTCGCCGCTTCCGAGAAGAGGTCGCTCACGCCCGGAAGTATGCTCCGCGAAAAGGGGGAGGCCCGGATGGGGTTCGAGGAGCTGAAGGCGAAGCAGAGCGTCATGTGGGGCTCGGGACCCTACGAGCGGATCACCGACACGATCCGCGACATCCACGTGACCGTCGTCGAACGGCTCGCGCCGGAGCCGGGCGAGCGCTTCCTCGATCTCGCGACGGGGACCGGTGCGGTCGCTCGGGTGGCGGCGCGCACCGGCGCCGATGTGACGGGCCTGGACCTGGCCCCGGACTTGATCGGAACCGCACGAGAGCTCGCGGCGGGAGAGGGCGTCGCTGTCCGCTTCGAGGTGGGGGACGCCGAGAGCCTCGCCTACGACGATGCGAGCTTCGACGTCGTCGCTTCGACCTGCGGGGTGATGTTTGCGCCGGATCATGGCGCGGTCGCCCGCGAGCTCGCCCGCGTCTGCCGCCCGGCCGGCCGGCTCGCCCTCGCCTGCTGGCGGCCCGGAGTCGGCGTCGGCGAGCTCTTCCGCGTCATGGCGCCGTTCCAGCCGCCCTCGCCGCCGGGTGTCGGCAGACCGTTCGACTGGGGGCGCGAGGCACATGTGACCGACCTCCTCGGCGACTCCTTCGAGCTCGAGTTCGAGGAGCTCGTCTCGACGCTCGTCATAGCGTCTGGCGAGGCGGTCTGGGAACTCTTCTCGACCTCGTACGGCCCGACGAAGGTGCTCTACGAGCGCCTGGAGCTCGAGCGCGGCGAGGAGCTCCACCGGGCCTTCGTGGATTTCCACGAGGAGTACCGCGAGGGCGGCGAGATCCGATTCACCCGCCCCTACCTCCTCACGCTCGGCCGGCGGCGCTAGGAGTGGGCGAGACGCTCCGCGACGAGTCGACTAGGCTCCTCCAGGAACTCCTCCGGCTGGACACGGTCAACCCGCCCGGGAACGAGACGCAGGCCGCGGAGCTCCTGCAGTCGTACCTCGAGCCCGCGGGCCTCGAGTGCGAGCTCCTCGCCCGCGTGCCGGAGCGCGCGAACCTCGTCGCGCGCCTGCGCGGCCGGTGCGACCGCCCGAGCCTCCTCCTCCTCTGCCACACGGACACGGTCGTCGCCGACCGGCATGAGTGGTCGGTCGACCCGTGGTCGGGGGAGCTCCGAGACGGCTGCGTCTGGGGACGCGGCGCCCTCGACATGAAGGGCCACGTCGCCGCCGCGGCGGTCGCGGTCGCAACGCTCGCGCGTGAGGGCTTCGAGCCGGCCGGCGACCTCGTCTTCGCGGCGACCGCGGACGAGGAGGTCGGCGACGGCTTCGGGCTCTCCTGGCTCTGCGAGGCGCACCCGGAGGCTGTGCGCACCGAGTTGTGTGTCAACGAGGGCGGCGGCGACCGCGTCGTGTTCGGCGGCAAGGCCCTCTATCTCTGCTCGACCGCGGAGAAGATGAGCTCTCCCTTCCGGCTCAAAGTGCGCGGCCGAAGCGGCCACGCCTCGATGCCCGCGATCGCCGACAACGCGCTGATCAAGGCGGGAAAGCTGATCGCCCGGCTCGACGGTGAGCTCGACCCGCCCAGGCTCCTGCCCGAGACCGAGGCGCTCCTCGCCGCTGCGCTCGGGCGGGTGCCCCCGGCCGGGCAGGTGCGCGAGCTCCTCGCGAGCCTCGATCCCGATCTCAGCGCGATGGTCGACCCGATGCTGGGCTTCAGCGTCTCGCCGACGATGATCGAGGCCTCCTCACGGCGGAACGTCATCCCCGGGACCTGCGAGGTCATCTGCGACTGCCGGCTTCTGCCGGGACAGACGCAGGCCGAGGCCGAGGCCGCACTCCGGAAGCGGCTCGGCGATGACGGCTACGAGCTCGAATGGCTCGAGGGGATCGGCGGCACTCGCTCCGAGGCCGAGACGACGCTCTGGCACGCAATCGAAGCGTTCGTCGCCAAGGAGGAGCCGGGCGCGCGGCTCGCTCCGGTCATCCTCTCCGGCTTCACGGACAGCCACTACCTGCGCGAGGCCTTCGGAACCGTCGCCTACGGCTTCTTCCCCATGCGCACGATGGAGCCGGCGGTCGCCTCGCGGCTCATCCACTCGGCCGACGAGCGGATGCCGGTGGCCGATCTCGAGCTGGGAACCCGGTTTCTCCGGGAAACGGCGCGTACACTCCTTACATGAGCGAGAAGGTCAGGCTCGGCGGGATGGCGCTCCCGAACGGGGTTCTCGTCCACGGGCCGCGCTACTGGGCCTGCTCGGTGCGCGACGAGAAGGGGCGCCTTCGGATGGCCTCCGGGCTGAAGCCGCTGCGCTCGGTCGAGATCGAGAGCCCGTTCCTGCGCGGGCCGGCGCGGATCGCGGAGGTCTTCGCGCTCCTGCCGGTCGTGCGGCGGGAGCTGCCGCAGGCCCGGCTTCCCTTCGAGCGGCCGAAGGTCGGCGCCGCCATGCTCGGGAGCGCGCTCGCCGTCCGGGCGGTGCGCCGCAGCAGGCTCGGCGCCCTCGCGCAGGAGGGGCTGGCGGCGTTCCTCGCCCTGGGCCCGGCGGCCTTCGCGCTGCGAGGCAGCGCCCTCGCCGCCTATCACGGGGCCGAGCACATCTCGATCGGCTCCTACGAGCACGGCGAGCCTCGCACCCGCGAGCACGAGCGCTGCGGCACGCATCTCGTCGGCCCGCTGCTGCTGACGTCCGCGGCCGGCGGGCTGGCCGTGCGGGCGGCGCCGGCGGAGCTTCGGGCGCTGGCGCGGATCGGCGCCGGCCTCGGCGCCCTCGCAGCCTCGGTCGAGGTCTTCGCCTGGATGGTGCAGAATCAGCGGCATCCTCTGGCCCGCGCACTCGCGCGGCCGGGGCACGTGCTCCAGCAGCGATTCGTCACCGCCGAGCCGACTCCCGAGCAGCTCGAGGTTGCGGAGTCGGCCCTCGCGGAGTGCCTGCGCCTCGAGACGAGTGAGAGCGGTCAAGTCAGCGCGAGCGGCGGCCGATAGGGGATCGGGTGAACACCTTCCTCGACTGGCTGAACGGGCTCCCGGACGCGCTTCTTCTCTGGCTCCCGCTCGTCTTCCTCGGGGCCCTCGTCTATCTCATGTGGCGGGTCGTCGGGCTCATGCCCCGCGTGAAGCCGACCCTCGTCGAGCCCGCGTCGAAGTCCTCGGTGAGCTGGGCCGACGTCGCCGGCGTGGACGAAGCGGCCGCCGAGCTCCGCGAGGTCGTCGACTTCCTGACCGACCCGCAACGCTTCGCGAAACTCGGTGCGCGGGTACCGAAGGGCATCCTCCTCTACGGCCCTCCGGGCACCGGGAAGACGCTGCTCGCCAAGGCCGTCGCCCACGAGTCGGGCGCGAACTTCTACTCGCAGAGCGCTTCGGCCTTTGTGGAGATGTTCGCCGGCCTCGGGGCCGCCCGCATCCGGAAGCTCTTTGCGACCGCGAGGAAGAACGCGCCCGCGATCGTCTTCATCGACGAGCTCGACGCCGTCGGCATGCGCCGCTCCGGCAACAGCTTCAACCGCGAGCACGACCAGACGCTGAACCAGCTCCTCGTCGAGCTCGACGGCTTCGAAGGCCGCGAGCAGGTCGTCATCATCGGCGCCTCGAACCGTCTCGAGGACTTGGACGTGGCGCTTCTTCGGCCCGGCCGCTTCGACCGCCAGATCCTTGTCTCGCCCCCTGATCTCCTCGGGCGCGAGGCCATCCTCGAGGTGCACACGCGCGGGAAGCCGCTCGGCCCCGACGTCGACCTGAACCAGGTGGCGCGCCAGTCGGCCGGTCTCACCGGCGCCGACCTCGCGAACATCTGCAACGAGGCGGCGATCTTCGCCGGGCGCGCGATGGAGGAGACGCTCCAGCAGGGGGACTTCGATGCCGCCATAGAGCGCGTCGTCGCCGGCCTCCAGCAGCGGCGCGTCGTCACCGAGAAGGAAAAGCGGATTCTCGCCTATCACGAGGGGGGCCACGCGCTCATGTCTCACCTCGTCGGCGAGCCGCAGCCCGTCACCAAGGTGACGATCGTCGCCCGCGGCCGCGCGCTCGGCTACACGCTCAACACGCCGCAGGAGGACCGCTATCTCCACACGAAGGAGGAGCTCCTCGACCTCATGAAAGTGCTCCTCGCCGGCCGGGCCGCGGAGCAGATCGTCTTCGGGGCGGTCACGAACGGCGCTGCGAACGACCTCGAGCGCGTCACAGACCTCGCCCGCCAGATGGTGTTCGAGTTCGCGATGGGCGAAGGGGTCTCCTCGAGGACGATGCGCGCGGACAACTACTCGCTCTCCGAGGAGTCGAAGCGGATCCGCGACGCGGAGCAGCAGCGGCTCACGGATCACGCCTACGAGGAATCGCTCCGCCTGCTCGCCAAGCACCGCCGGTCACTCGACGTCCTCGCTGAGGCCCTCCTCGAGAGGGAGACGCTCCAGCGGCCCGAGATCGAGGCGCTACTCAAGGGCGTCGAGTCGGAGTCGGACGCCTCCGCGGTCGTCGGCCGCGTCGTGCCGCTTCACGAGCAGCTGGGCTAGCCAAGCGCGTCGGATAGGATCGGGCGCAAGGCGTCCTCGCGGAGGTGGTGTCCAGCAATGGCTGAGTCGGAGAAGGTGCGGATCGAAATCGGCTTCGAGGGCGGCCAGATCGTGGTCGCGATGGTCTCGGCGGAGGACGCCGACCGCGTGCAGCGGCACCTCCTGGCCGGCGGCGACGGCGTCCTCGAGCTCGGCACGGAGGACGGCCCCTGTCTGGTCACCGTGGCGCGGATCGCCTACGTCAAGCGCTTCTCGCGCGACGCGAAGGTCGGCTTCTAGCCGCCGTTCGTGGCGCTCGAGGTCGGCATCGTCGGCCTCCCGAACTCCGGGAAGACGACGCTTTTCAATGCGCTCACGCGGGCAGGCGCGGAGATCACGGCCTACGCGACCGTGTCCGAGAAGGCGAACGTCGGCATGGCGCCGATCGCCGACCATCGGCTCGGGCAGGTGGCGGCAGTCGTCCGCGCGAAGAAGGTCACGCCTGCGGCCGTGCGGGTCGTCGACGTGCCCGGGACGGGAGCGCAGCTCCTCGGCGGCCTGCGCGGGGTGGACGCGCTCCTCGCCGTCGTTCGCGGCTTCGGGCCGGACGCCGACCCGACCCGCGACCTCGGAGAGCTGCGGCTCGAGCTCCTCGTCGCCGACACGGACCACGTCGAGCGTCGGCTCGAGCGCGTCGCGAAGGAGGCGAAGTCGGGCGACTCCAGGAAGAAGGCCGAGCTGGCCGAGCTCGAGCGCATCCTCGCGCACGTCCAGGCGGGCCGGCCGCTCTCGGAGTGGGCGGCCGAGCTCCCGCCCGAGCTCGAGCCGGTGACGACGAAGCCGCTTCTCGTCGTCGAGAACGGCCCGAAAGGGATCGACGCGAAGCTCGAGGCCGAGCTCGCCGAGCTGGAGCCGGAGGAAGCGGCCGAGTTCCGCGAGGGCCCGTCTGCGCTCGAAGAGGTAGTCCACCGGCTCTTCGAGGCCCTGGGCCTCATCTCGTTCTTCACGGCGAGCGACAAGGAGACGCGGGCGTGGACGCTCCGTCGCGGCCAGACCGCGCTCGAGGCGGCCGGGACGATCCACTCCGACATCGCCCGCGGCTTCATCCGCTGCGAGGTGATCCGCTGGGACGACCTCGTCCGGTGCGGCTCGCACACCGAAGCAGCGCGACAGGGGGTCATGCGCCTGGAGGGGAAGACCTACGTCGTCGAGGACGGCGACGTGCTGAACATCCGCTTCAACGTGTGACGGTTGTCGCAGAACCGTTGCATGTCATGTCGGCTGTCGTGTCGAGAACTGGCTCGCGGCTGGACGGGCTTTCCGGGCCTCGCGGCGGGCTACGTCGTCTTCACGCTCGCCGACGCCGAGACGTAGCCGCTCTTCGAGGCCGTCGCCTTGTACTTCCCTGCGGGCAGGTCGATCGAGGCGACGCCCTTCGCGTTCGTCTTGAGCGTCTTGCCGCCTACCTTGACCGTGGCACCCGGAACGGGATCGCCGGCGTCCGTGACCCGGAAGCTCGCGACGTTCCCGCCTTTCGCCGTCAGCGTGAGGCCTGGCGAGACCTGCATGTGGAAGAGGTTCGTCGACGGAGCGGTCGTCCCGAAGCGGGCGAGGACGTCGAGGCGGTCAGCCTGCGCCGAAAGGTCGAGGTTCTGGAAGTCGACGTAGTTGGCTGGGGCCTTGACCGAAACGACAGCGCCCCAGAACGTGGCGGCGCGGTTCGAGCGGCGGACGTAGATGTAGGGCGTACCGCCGACGCTGTCGCTCCAGCCGGCCCAGATGCGCCCGCTGGAGTCGGCGGCGAGCGCGACCTCCTCGGAGAGGCCGTCCTTGCTCTCCGCGACAACGACAGGCTTCGCGCTGCCAACGCGCCAGACGAGAAGCTTGTCCTCGGTCGGGTAGCCGGTCAGCGACGCCGTGAAGAAGCCGCCGCCGGTGCGTGCGACGAGGGCGGTCCGGGGAGCCGCCGGGCAGAGGTGCTGATCCTGGCCCTCGAACGGCGTGAAGGAGCCGGGCATGCGGGTCGGAGCGCCCACCCCTGCGCCGCTTGCCGGGTCGACCTGCTGAACCCAGACGCCGAGGCCCGGGTCACGCTCGAGCCCGTTGCACCAGGCGATCAATACGTGGCCGGAGCTGGAATCGAAGGCGATGTTCTCGTTCAGGCCCGGGGGCGAGTACTGCCGGGCGTCCGTGTTCGGGTCGAGGCCGACGTGGACGACGGGCTCGCCGATGTAGTACCAGGTCTCGATGGGGACGCAGTTCACGACGACGACGCTCGGCGTGCGCGCGTAGGCGAAGTTCTTCGCGAAGATCGAAGCCGGCGTGAGCGTCCAGGAGCCGCCGCGGTCCGTGCTCGTTGCGAGATTGAGGCCGAAGAGCGGCTCGGAGCTGTTAGTCGTCCGGGTTCCGGCGAAGAACGTGAGCAGCTCGCCGCCCGCGCCGAGCGCGAGGCCGGCGTCGCCGATCCCGTTCCAGCCGGTGACGATCGCAGTAGCGCCTCCGACCTTTCCGCTTCCAGAGATAGCCGTTTGGACGAGGTCGTACGCGCTGCCCGCCTTTCGCTGCCAGACGACGTGGAGCGTGCCGTCGGCCGTGCGCGCTACCCCGATGTTCGAGATGGCGGACTGCTCGCCGCCGGTCGTCACGACGCTCCACTTCCCCTGGGGCGACGCGAGCCCCGACGCGGCGAGCACCGCCCCGGCAACGAGTACGAGAACGAACAGACGTGCTTTCACGACCCCTCCCCCATGGCTGCTCCCCGGACAACCCATTCTGTCTGAACAGAGCGTTCGGGGCCGAGCGAAGCAGGTTCGGCTCGTACACTGCCCGCGTGATCGCCTGCCCCGCGGGAAAGCGGGCGCGTGCCCTCCTCGCAGGGCTTGGCGCCCCGAGCTTCTAGGAGCCCGTCTCGACCGGGCGGATCGACGCGGCCGCGTCGAGCAGATTCGCGTGGTAGAGGACGGCGGCCTCGGCCGTCCGCGCGGCGCGCGCGTCGTGGTGCGACGCGACCGCGTGGAGGAGCTCGGCTCGCACGTCCGGGTCGAGGCCGCCGGCGCGCTCCTCGAGCAGGCGCAGGCCGAGATGGACGTGGCCGAGGAGCTTCCCCTCTGGCGTGGGCAGGAAGAGCGGCCCGCGGTCGAGCTCGAGCGTCCGGCCCGCGTCATGCAGGAGCGCGGCTGCGAGGAGGAGATCGCCGCGCAGCCGCGGGTGGAGCTGGGCGGCCTCACGGCAGATCGTCGCGACGGCGACGGTGTGCTCGAGCAGTCCGCCGGCCCAGGCGTGGTGGCCGTCCGGCGTGGCGGGGAGAACGCGCAGGCGCGCGCGGAAGTCGCCGTCGGCTGCGAAGCGCCCGACGATCGCACGCAGGCCCGGATGGACGAGCTCGCCCGCGAGGAACTCGAAGAAGCCGTCCAGCTCGCCGACATCGCGCCGGGGCTCGGGCACGAGCGAGGCGGGGTCGACCTCGGACGGCTCCACCGAGCGCACGTCGAGCTGGAGACGGTCGCGGAAGCGCTCCACCCGTCCGAGGACGCGCACCGCGTCGCCCTCGCCGAAGCGCCGGTCGAGGAGCTCGACGTCGTTCCAGACGCGCGCCTCGATCCGGCCGCTTGAATCGACGAGCTCGAGCGCGAGGTAGGGACTGCCGCCCTTCGTGCGCAGGCGCTGCTTCCGCGCGACCGCGTAGACGCCCTCGACGACCCGGTCCTCGGCTAGGTTGGAGATCGGCACAGCGGCGCTCACCCCCGCAGTCTACGGCCGTGGACGGATGGTAGTCTGGCCGCAGATGGGCCTTCTCAAGCCGTTTCGCGGCCTTCGGTACGACGTCGCGGTGGCCGGTCCGCTCGACTCGCTCGTGGCTCCACCCTACGACGTCGTCAGCCCCGAGCTCCGCGCGCGACTCC
>JBGPNP010000092.1:0-8764 GCA_041487575.1 Gaiellaceae bacterium
CATCGCGCCTGCGTCGAGTGCGGTGGCGATCAGGTGGTATTCCGCTCTTGGCACCCGCACCATGGGCCAGGCGCGGCCCAGCCGCGCCACCGCCATTACGCGCCGGACCGTCTCGGTCGTCCAGCCCGTGTGCTCCATGTCCCAGATCACGAAGTCGGCGCCCGCGCTGTCGGCCAGGCGAGCAGAGCCGAGCGTGCCCAGCTCGAAGAGCATGACCCCGAAAGCGGTGCCGCCGCTCTCGAGCGTCCGCTTGACGCTGTTCTCCCTCAAGGGACTCACGCCCGCGCCGGCTGCTGGAGGGCGGCCGGGTTGACGACGTACCTCGGCGCGCGTCCCTCCTTGATCGCGATCGCGTTCTCGCAGGCGCTCTGCCCCATCAACCGGAAGCACTCGTCGGTGTGGCAGATCGAATGGGGGGTCGTGATCACGTTGTCCAGCTCGAACAGCGGGTTCGCCGGGTCGGCCGGCTCCTGCTCGAAGACGTCGAGGGCCGCGCCGGCGATCCTCTGCTCGCGCAACGCGGCGACGAGGGCGGCCTCGTCGACGATCGGCCCGCGCGCGAGCGAGACGAGGTAGGCGGTCGGCTTCATCAGCGCGAGCCGCTCGGCGTTGATCAGGTGGCGCGTCTCGTCGTTCAGGGGGCAGAGGACGCAGACGAAGTCGGAGCTCGACATGAGCGTCTCGAGGTCGACGAGCTCGAAGCCCTCGGCGGCCGCGACCTCGTCCGTGGCGTAGGGGTCGTACGCGATCTGGCGCAGCTCGAACGGCTTCGCGAGCCGGAACACCTCGCGGCCGATGTTTCCCACCCCGACCAGGCCGAGCGTGCGCCCCGTGAGCCCCATCCCGATGTGGTTCCAGCTCTCCTTCCATTCACCGCTGCGGGCGATTTGGTCCTTGCGCAGCAAGCGGTGCGCGAGCGCGAGGACGAAGGTCATGGCCGAGACGGCCATCGGCCGGCGGACGCCGTCCGGGGCGATCGTGACGGCGATCCCGCGGCGCGTGCAGGCCTCGACGTCGACGTTGTCGTAGCCGACGCCGAGGCGGGCGACGAGACGCAGGCGATCCGCGCCCGCGAGCGCCTCCTCGGTCAGGCGCGCTCCCCAGAGGAGGAGGGCATCGACACCGGCCAGCTGCTCGGCGACGAGCTCCCGCGCCGGCTCGCCGGGGAGCATTCCCAGCTCGACGTCAGGGACGTCGTCGAGGAGCCCGAAGCCGAAATCGAAGCGCAACCCTCCGTCCTCGACCCGTGGGAAGTCGGGCGAGAACGCAACCCTGAACACGCTCATCGTCTCCTCCTTGCGCCAGATTCCATTCAGTCTCCCCCCGGACCCGAGGCTGCGACTCGGCGCAGGTCGACGACCCGGCGGGACTTGAACTCCGTCGTCGGCAGCGTATTCGGTGGATGGACGACGACCCTTGGGGTCACGCCGACCGCAACTTTTACCCGCTCTCGCACCCTCTGGGCCGCCGTTGGCTCTTCGCTCTCGATCTCGAGCGTCAGCACGTCGAGCTCGTCCGGCCGCTCGAGGACGATCCGGTACTCGGGCCCGACCCCGTCAACGCGGCCGAGCACGTCCTCGACGACGTTCGGGTAGACGTTGACCCCCCGGACCGTGAGCATGTCGTCGACCCGCCCGTAGATCCCGTCGGGAAGCCTGCGGTAGGTGCGCCCGCAGGGGCAGGGCTCGCTCGTCACCCGCGTCAGGTCGCCCGAGTAGAGGCGGATCATCGGCTGGGACGTCCGCTCGAGGTGGGTGTAGACCGGCACGCCCTCGCCGTCGCCCTCGATCGGCTCGCCCGTCTCGCGGTCGACGATCTCCGTGTAGACGATGTCGTCCCAGAGGTGCATCCCGGTGCGCTCGCCGCACTCGGCGTTCGTCATCCAGGGCGTCATCTCGGCCATCGAGCCGGTGTCGACGCAGATCGCGCCGAAGACGGCCTCGATCCGCCGCTTGGTCGCCGGTATGCCGGCACCCGGCTCGCCGGAGAAGAACATCACGCGGAAGCCGAACGCGGCCGGGTCGAGTCCACGCTCCCTAGCGACCTTCGCCAGGTGGAGCCCGTACGAGGGCGTCCCGTAGAAGACGCTCGGCCGGATCAGCTCGAGGTACTCGAGCGCGCGCTCGGTCTGCCCGGGGACGCCGGCGCCGAAGGGGAGAGCGCGCGCCCCGAGCGCCTCGACGCCGGCGAGGGCGCCCCAGCTCCCCATGTAGAGGCTGAAGAACGAGCCGATGAAGACGGTGTCTTCCGGGCGGACCCCGAAGCCCCACATGATGCGGGCGTGCGCGGCGCCGATCCGCTGCCAGTCGTCGCGCGAGACCGCGAAGACCGAGGGGCGCCCGCTCGTCCCCGACGTGCCGTGCACGCGCGCGATCGCGCCCGGAGGGCAGCAGACGTTCGAGCCGAAGGGGGGATGCGCCTCCTGGTCGGCGCGGATGTCCGCCTTCGTGACGACCGGGAAACGCACGAGATCGGCGAGCGTTCGCAGCGACGTGGGCGAGACGCCCGCCTCACCCCACAGCTGCCGGTAGAAGGGCGAGCGCCCCCAGGCCCACGAGAGCTGGCCCCGGAGCTTACCGAGCACGATCTCGGCCCGCCGCTCGGGGGCCATCGTCTCCTCGGGCGCCCAGTAGGCCTCGCCCGGATCGGGAGGCCCCGGAGTCGGCTGCGGCGGCCAGAGCGCAGTCACGAGCGGCTCCCGGCACGGGCGGCCGCTCCGCCGATCGCCTCGACGATCTCGGCGAGCGGCGTGTCGACGCCGAAGACGCGCTCGACGCCCATCGCCTCGAGCGCCAGGACGTCCTCGGGCAGGATCACACCGCCGCCTACGACCGCGATCCCCTCACCGCCCTCGGCGCGCAGGAGCTCGAGCAGGCGCGGGAAGATGGACATGTGCGCGCCGGAGAGGACGCTGACGCCGATCACGTCGACGTCCTCGTCGATCGCGGTGCGAACCACCTCGGCCGGCCGCCGGTGCAGGCCGGTGTAGATGACCTCCATCCCGGAGTCGCGCAGGGCGCGGGCGACGACCTTGACGCCGCGATCGTGGCCGTCGAGGCCGATCTTGGCTAGGAGGACGCGGCGCGGAGGCGCGCTCACGTCAGAAGACGACCGTCTCGACGTAGCTGCCGAAGACCGCGCGCAGCGCCTCGACGATCTCGCCGCCCGTCGCCCTCGCGCGCACGGCCTCGATCGTCTCCGGCATGAGATTCTCGTCGCTCTCCGCAGTCCGCCGCAGCTTCTCGAGGCGCTCGGCGACGGCCGCCTCGTTGCGCGCTCCCTTGAAGGCGGCGAGCTCACTGGTCTTGCGCTCCTCTGTCTCGGGGTGGACGCGGTGGAGCTCGAGGGGGAGTCCGTCCTCGTCGGCGTCGCGGTAGGCGTTGACGCCGACGATCACCCGCTCGCCGCGCTCCTTCGCAAGCTGGAAGTCGTACGCGGAGTCGGCGATCTGCTGCTGGAGCCAGCCCGACTCGATGCAGGCGACCGTGCCCCCGAGCTCGTCGATCTGCTCGAGGATCGAGCGCGCCTCGCTCTCGATCTCGTCGGTCAGGGCCTCGATCGCGAAGGAGCCGCCGAGCGGGTCGATCGTCGAGGCGACGCCGCTCTCCTCCAGGATGATCTGCTGCGTCCGCAGCGAGACCTTCATCGCCTGCTCGGAAGGGATCGCGAGGGCCTCGTCCATCCCGCTCACGTGGAGGGACTGGGCGCCCCCGAGCACCGCGGCGAGCGCCTGGATCGAGGCGCGTGCGATGTTGTTCAACGGCTGCGGCGCGGTCAGCGAGGCGCCCGAGGTCTGGCAGTGGAAGCGAAGGCGCATCGACTCCTGCAACCGGGCGTCGAAGCGATCGCGGGCGATCCGCGCCCAGAGCCGGCGGGCGGCCCGGAACTTCGCGATCTCCTCGAGGAAGTCCGAATGGGCGATGAAGTAGAAGGAGAGCCGCGGCGCGAACTCGTCGAACGCCATTCCCGTCGCGACCGTGCGCTCCGCGTAGGCGATCGCCGCAGCGAGCGTGAACGCCAGCTCCTGGACGGCCGTGGAGCCGGCCTCACGGATGTGGTAGCCGGAGACGTTGACCGGGTTCCAGCGCGGGAGCTCTCTCGCGCCGAAGACGATCATGTCGCGCACGATGCGCAGTGACGGCTCGACGGGGTATACCCACTCCTTCTGGGCGATGAACTCCTTGATGATGTCGGCCTGCGTCGTGCCGGATAGGTGCTGCCGGGGGATGCCCCGCTCTTCGGCGACGACGAGGAACATCGCGAGCAGAATCCAGGCGGTCGGGTTGATCGTCATCGAGACCGAGATCGAGCCGATGTCGATCCCGTCGAAGAGGCGGTGCAGGTCGTCGACGTGGTCGATCGCGACTCCCTCCCGGCCGACCTCGCCGTAAGAGCGCTCGTCGTCGGAGTCGAATCCCATGAGCGTCGGCATGTCGAAGTCGACCGAGATCCCCGTCTGCCCGTTCGCGATCAGGTAGCGCAGGCGCTCGTTCGTGTCCTCCGGCTCGCCGTACCCGGCGATCTGGCGCATCGTCCAGGGGCGGGCGCGGTACATCGTCGGGTAGGGGCCGCGGAGGAAGGGGAACTCGCCCGGGAAGCCCAGGTCGGCCGGCCCTGCACCGGCGTGCTCAGGGGTGTAGATCCGCTCGAGCGGTCGCCCCGAGAGCGTCCCGAAGAAGGGCTTGCGCTCGGGCTGGCGCTCGAGGAAGGGCGCCACCGACTCCCGCTCCCAGCGCTCGCGCTCCCGCCGCCAGAACTCCGTCTCCATGAGCGAGCGAAGGTATAAGGTTAGACCAATGCCGTCAAGCCGCCAGCGGGTGACGAGCGCGCAGCCCACGCCCTTCCTGCGACCGATCGGTCGCCTGCGCGCCTTCGAGGAGGTGCTCGGACAGCTCGAGCAGGCGATCGACGCCGGCCATCTCGGCGCAGGCGACCGGCTTCCCCCGGAGCGCGAGCTCGCGGCCTCGCTCGGAGTCTCTCGCACGTCCGTCCGCGAGGCGCTGCGCGTTCTCGAGGCGCTGGGCCTCGTCGGCATCAAGCGGGGCGCCGAGAACGGTGTGACCTTGCTGGAGGAGCCGGGCAACGCGCTCGCTCACCTCTTCCGCTTCCACCTCGCACTGGAGCATCTCCGGATCGGGAGCCTGGTCGAGTTTCGCGTCGCAGTGGAGTCGTGGGCGGCCGGGGCCTCCGCACGGCGCGGCGATCCGGCCACCCTCGCCGAGCTAGAGGCGCTCGTCCGCCGCATGGAGACGGAGCGCCTCGACCCGCTCGAGTTCCACGAGCTCGACGTCGCCTTCCACCTCGCCCTCGCCCGCGGCAGCGGCAACGAGCTGGCGAGCCTCGTGCTCGAGGCGTGTCGGGCGGCGATCCAGAGGGTGATGCTGGAAGCGATCGGCCGGGCCGAGGACTGGCCGCGCACGCGGAGGCGGCTCGTGCGCGAGCACCGCGCGATCCTCGACGCCGTCGCGCGGGCCGACCAGGAGGCGGCCGCCTCTCTCGTCGCCTCGCACGTGATGCGCTTCTACGAGGCCCACCTCGGTCACCAGAGCGAGGGTGAACGCGTCGGAGCGGGCTCGGGCCAACCCGACCTCGTCGCGCGCGCTCCTCGACTGTCTCTAGATCGAGGCCTCCCAAGCCCGCCTACCGGCGGCGAAGGAACGGGCGGAAGCGGTCGATCCGGAACGGCTCGAGGAGCGCGGGCCGCTCGCCCGTGAGCACCATCTCCGCCAGGATCTCCGCCGCCGGCGCCGACACGGTCATCCCGAGCATCGAGTAGCCGGTGGCGAGGTAGGCGTTCCGGAAGGGCCCCGCTCGGTCGATGACCGGGAGCCCGTCGGGGGTCAGCGGCCGAAGGCCTGCCCACGGCTCTTCGTAGTCCGGCTGCTCGAGCTCGAGGTACTCGCTCGCCAGGCGGAACACCGTGCCGATGCGACGCTGGTCGATTCCGAGGTCGTAGCCCGAGAACTCCATCGTGCCGCCGATCCGGACCTGGTCGCCGAGCGGAGTCGCCCCCGCGTGGATGTCGGCGAAGAGGATCCCGTGGCTCGGCATCACCTTCGGGCGGATCATGAACGAGTAGCCCTTGCCGGGCTGCATCGGGAAGCGGACTCCGAGCTTCGCCGCGAGCGGGGCCGTCCACGAGCCCGCCGCGAGGACGAACGCGTCGGCGGCGTACTCCCCTCTCGTCGTCCGGATCGAGCGCAGCGTCCCGTCGCGCGTGTCGAACGACTCGACCTGCGCGCCCTCGACGATCTCCACGCCCTTCGCGCGGAGCGAAGCAGCGATTCCCATGGTCATCGTGCTCGAGCGAACGTGCCACTGCTCGTCGTAGAAGAAGCCGGCCCTGACCTTCGGCGAGAGCGCGGGCTCGAGCGCGTGCAACTCGTCGCCGACAAGGAGGTCGTCCGGGAGGTTGTAGCCGAAGCGGCGCATCGGCTTCAGGGAGTCGAGCACCTTGCGCGCGTCGGCCTCGTTCCCGGTCGCGCAGATCATTCCCTTCTTGTAGAGCTCGAACTCGATCCCGTCCGCAACCATCGCGTCGACGAGCTCGAACACGCTCTTGCTGAGCGCCGCGAGCGCGGCGGTGCCCCGCTCGTAGTCGCGCGCGTTGCAGTACGTCCAGAAGCGGACGAGCCAGGGTGCGAGCCTCGGCAGGTAGGAAGGCTTGAAGTAGAGGGCCGAGTCGGCGTTCATGAGCGCTCGGAGGCCGTAGACCGTCAGCCCCGGCTCGGGCAGCGGGCCCGCCTGCGCGGGGCAGATCCAGCCGCCGTTCCCGTACGACGACGCCTTCTGCGACCCGACGCTCTCCCCGTCGACGACCACGACCTCGACATCGCGCTGCCGGAGCGAGTAGGCGCAGCACAGGCCCGCGATGCCGGCCCCGACGACGACGACCTTCCGCGGCGCGTCCACTACCCCGCCTCGGGGATGCCGGCCGTCACCTCGACCTCGATCAGCATCCCGGGCACGGTGAAGCCGGTGACGATGGTCGTCCGTACCGGCCGCGGCGGTGGGAAGTACTCGCCCCACAGCACGTTCCAGGCGCCGAAGTCGCCTGGATCCGCCAGGTAGCACTGGACGCGGAGCACGTGCGCCGGCCCGGAGCCCCCCTCTCGCAGCGACTCGACGATGTCGTCGAGCACCTTCCGCGCCTGCGCGTCGAAGTCGTGGCTCACGACCTCGAGCGTCTCGGTGTTGATCGGAGCTCGGCCGGACAGGAAGAGCAGATCGCCCCAACGAACCGCGTTAGAGATCAACGGCTCCTTCCCTCCGACGGGGATGCCGCCGATGGAGATTCGTTCGGTCACGACGCTTCACCCTCCTCTCTGGTCGCAGGGCGGGAATGATTCTCTCAGCATGAGCCCGGAGTTTCGAGTCGGGGTTACCCGCGACATACGCATGCCGGACGGGTCGTTCATCTTCGCGCCGATCGGTCTCGAGCCCCTCGACCGCGCTCTCGGGATCGAGTGGGAGTTCCTCGCCGAGGACCTGGGCGAGCTGACGCCTGAGCTGATCCGGGACTACGACGCGCTCTTCCACTTCTCGCCGGCCGTCTCGGCGGCGAGCCTGGAAGGCGTCGAGCGGCTCGCGATCCTGGCGCGGCACGGCGTCGGGCTCGACAACATCGACCTCCGGGAGTGCACGGCCAGAGGCGTCGCCGTCACGATCACGCCGGACGGCAGCCGCCGTCCGCTGGCCTCCGCCGCGCTCGCGCTGATCCTCGCCCTTGCGCACCGCGTCGTGGAGCGGAACGTCGCCTTCCACGCGGGCCGGTGGCACGAAGGGCGCTTCGGCGTCATGGGGCTCGGGCTTACGGGCCGGACTCTCGGCGTGATCGGCTTCGGCAACATCGGCCGCGACCTTGTCCGCGTCGTCGAGCCCTACGCCATGCGCGTCCTCGTCGCCACGCCTCGCCTCGCCGCGCAGGAGGCAGCCCGCCACGGGGTCGAGCGGGCCGAGCTCGAGGTGCTGCTCGCCGAGTCTGACGTGGTCGTCGTCGCCTGCCCCCTGAAGCCCGAGACCCATCACCTGCTCGACGCCCGGCGCCTCGCCCTCATGAAGCCGACCGCGTTCCTCGTGAACGTTGCCCGGGGAGCGATCGTCGACGAGGCGGCGCTCGTCGAGGCCCTGCGAGAGGGTCGGCTCGCAGGCGCCGGCCTCGACGTCTTCGAGCGAGAGCCGGTGCCCGACAGCAGCCCGCTGCTCGGGCTGGAGAACGTCGTCGCCGCCCCGCACGCGCTCGGCTACACGGACGAGCTCTTCCGCGGCTGCGTCGGGAGCGCCTGCGCGGCGATTCTGGCGATCGCGGCCGGGATGGAGCCGGAGCACGTAGCGAACCCGGCCGTCCTGGAGACGGACGCATTCCGGGAGAAGCTCGGCCGCTTCTCCCGCTGAGCCGTCTGGATTTCCGGCGTGCCGTCATATAGCTTCAGGCCGATGCGCCAGCCGGCCGCAGTCTGAGAAAGGAGGACGATGGCCCGCGTCTCGCTCGAGAACATCTCCAAGGTCTACCCGGACGGAACTGTCGCGGTGCGCGACTTCAGCCTCGAGATCGCGGACGGCGAGCTCGTCGTCTTCGTCGGGCCCTCGGGCTGCGGCAAGACGACCGCGCTGCGCATGGTCGCCGGGCTCGAGGAGATCACCGAGGGCGAGATCAAGATCGGTGACGTCGTCGTCAACAAGCTGCCGCCGCGCGAGCGCGACGTGGCGATGGTCTTCCAGAACTACGCCCTCTACCCGCACAAGACGATCTACGAGAACCTCG
>JBGPNP010000093.1:0-8688 GCA_041487575.1 Gaiellaceae bacterium
CGCGCGGATACCCCCCGCGGAAAATGCGAAGCATTTCCCGCGGATACCGAGCGGAGCGACGGGACAAACCAGTGCCGCGAAAAATGCGCAGCATTTTTCGCGGGTTACTCATGCCTTGCCGATCAGGATGATCGCGACGACGAGGCCGTAGATGGCGATGCCCTCTGCGAGGCCGACGATCACCATCGCCCGGCCGAAGATCTCGGGTTTCTCGCTGATCGCAGCCAGCGCGGCCGCTCCCGTGTAGGCGACGGCGATCGCCGCGCCGAGAGTGGAGCCGGCCACCGCGATCGCGGCCCCGAGGAGTGCGGCCCACGCGTCGCTCGGAGCCTGGGCAGCCCCCGCCGCCTGCGCGGGCTCGACGGCCCCGAGCAGGAGGGCGGCGAGCAACGCGAGCGCTCCCAGCCCGACGACCGCGTTCACCGCCACGAGGCGTCGCAGCCCGCGACGCGGCGCGCGCCGCAACCCGGCTGCGGTTCCGAGGGCGACGACGACGATCACAGGCGCCGCCCAGGTGAGGGACTCGATCATGCCTCCTCCTTCGTAGAGTCGAATGGAATGTGCCACGGCAAGAAGCGGTGCCCCTGCCCGGCGAAGATCCGGGAGAAGAGCTCGTAGTACTCGAGACGCAGCGCCTGAACGCCTGCGACGAGGACTTCGAGGGAGAACGCGAGCGCGTTGCCGACGACGAAGACGATGGCTGCGAGCGCCGAGCCGACCGCTCCGCCCCAGACGGCCCGTGTCGCGTCGAAGACCACCTCGGCGAGGGCGGCGTGCATCAGGCCGAAGGCGGCGAGGCGCGTGAACGAGATCGCATTCGCGACGACGCGGATGACGGCGTCGATCACCTCGACCGTCGCTTCCGTCACCGCCGTGGCGCCCCGGCCCGCCTCCATGAGGAAGCCCGTCCCGAGCAGGAGCACGCCGGCGGCCGCGAGCACGCCGCCGATCCCCTCGAGCGCGAGCGAATTCTCGTACCAGCCGCCGGCCGCCAGGCCGCCGCCGAGGAAGACGAGGAAGCCGGCGATGCCCGAGGGGGCGAGGAGTGCGGAGAGTCCGCCGCCCTGACGCCAGCGGTTCAGCGTTCCGATGGCATAGCTCGCCGAGAGCAGCACCGCGCCGACCGCCGTCGCGGCGGCGAGCAGCGTGATCGGTCGATCGACCGGCTTCAGCCAGACGGTCGGCACGAGCCCCGTGGGGCCGAAGGCCTCGCCGTAGAGGAGGCCGAAAGCGGCGGCCACGAGGCCGGCGGCGACCGGGAAGGGCCAAAGGTGCTGGAACGGGCTCAAGCGTCCACGCCGCGCTCGCTGCAACCCGAGGCCGAGCGCGGCGAGCAGCGCTCCGTGACCCACGTCGCCGAACATCATCCCGAACATGAGGACGAAGGCGAGGGCCGCGAACGGCGTCGGATCGACGTCCGTGTAACGAAGAGGCCCGTACGTCTCGACGAGGGGCCGGAACGTCCGAGCGACACGCCCGTCCTGGAGCAGGGTGGGCGGCTCGACCCACGCCGGCTTCGGCAGCTCGACTGCGGCTGCTCCCACCCGGGCGAGACGCACGCTCAGCGAGTCAAGCGCGCCTGCGGGCGTCCAGCCCACGAGCGCGGTGAACCTGCCGTGGGGTACTGCTGTCTCCGCCCGGCGTCCGAGCTCGACCTCGCCGGCGAGGAGATCGCGTCGCCCCGTTCGCTCGAGCTCGCTCACGTCCCGCGCCGCACGGGAGAGGCGCGGCACGACTTGCCCGCCCGCAGACCCCCTGCGCTCGAGGCGACGGAGCGCCTCGAGCGCCTCACCTTCCGGCGCGGGCGGGTTCCCGACGAGCTCGACCGAGCCCGCATCCGCCACCTCGGCGAGCGCCTCCCGAAGGCGCGTCTCCGGTGCGACGATCGCGACCCTGCTCATCCGAGTCGGGATCGCGAGCTCACGCAGACGCACGGTGCGTCTCCTGGAACTCGTCGCGGGCCCCGCGAGCGGCGGCCGCAAGGGCTGCGATGACGCGCCGCGCGTCCGCGACGAGAAGGGCGACGGCGCCGATGGCGACCTCTCGGCCTTCGCGCGGGCTGCGGGCCATGACCGTCGCGTCGCGCTCGATCCGCATCCACCAGCGAGCTTCGGCGCGCCAGAGGCTCTCGATCTCGGGAACGTCCTCGAGCGACCAGCGGGCGTTACTCGGCAACGCGCCGGCGAGGTCGGCCGGCGTCGTGGCACGCTCCCAGCCCGGGCCGACCGGGAGCACGTGCCCCACCTGAAGAAGGTCGGGGGCGCGATGCGCCTGGAGCACCTCGCGCGCCAGGAAGATCGCGAGGGCGCCGGCAATCCATTCCGACTCCTCGGGAACCTGGTCGAAGAGGCGTCGTGCCCAGGCCAGACGCAAGCCGCGATGGACCTCAGCCGGCGTCTCGCCGCCGGGCTCTCCCCACACAGACGCGGCCAGGGCGGCCCGGAGCTCCCCAGGCGTCTCCGCCTGGGCGACCCGAGGCCAGGCGACCGCGAGGCTGCCGAGTGTGAAGGGGTGCCGCAGCTCGCTTCCGAGCAGGTAGGCGAGCCGGTCCTCGATGTTGGCAAGCTCGAACCAGGCGCCGAGCGCGCGCATCAGCTCGAGCCCGGCCCGCGGCAACCAGCCGGCGATCATCCGGAGCTGCAGGAGGGTCGTCGCCGCAACCGCCCGCTCCGCCTCCTCGAGGCTGAGGCCGAGCTGCTCGCTTCCCACGTACGCCGTCCCCGCGAGCCGGATCAAGGCGTCTCGGAGCGACGGCGAGGCAGCGACCTCGATCGCGCCTTCATGGCCGAGGCGGCGCCGCGTCAGGAGCCGAGCCCGCACGCTGCCCGCGACCCAGCCCGCACTCACGTGGGCGGCTCCTGCACGCAGGCGAGCACTGCGGCAACAAACGCCGGGACGCGCGCGGCGCCCCGCTCCCGGATCTGCCTTGCCTCGGCCTCGGCCGTCTGCAGTGCGAGTCGGATCTCCTCCTCGGTCGCGCGCCGCCGCTCGGCCGCCGCTCGCCCCCGCTCGGTCTCGGCCCGCTCGCGGTACTGCGCGGTCGTCGCGGCGGCCTCGTCGCGGGCGGACGCGAGGCGCTTCTCGGCGCGTGCGTGGGCGGCCTCGCGGAGCTGCTCGGCCTCGGCCTCGAGGTCGTCGAGCGCGGCGAAGACGGGTCTGAGCTCCGCGGCCAGGTCCTCGGCCGGGGCAGCGGGAACACCCGCTGCCCGCCGGAAGCGATCGAGGATCGTGCTGACCGGTCTCACGTGTGCTCCCTTGTCGGCGCTCGCGAAAGACTTACCGGGGAGGCCTGACGTTCACATCCGGGACGACGCTGATCGCCTTGCGGCAATCCCGTGAGAGTGGGCTCGACGACTCGCCTCCGCCTATGCTCCGCGCATGGCCATCGCGACCTCCGTCCTCGAGCGGCTGGCGGCCGATCTCGTCGCCGCCCTCGGGCCCGATCAGGTCTCCGCGGCCGAGGCGGTCCGTGCCCAGCACGCCTCCGGCGAGTCCTACCACCCGCCGGCCGCGCCCGACCTCGTCGCCTTCCCCGGCTCGATCGAGGACGTCGTCGCCGTCGTCGACCTCTGTCGCTCGCTCGGCGTTCCCATCGTGCCCTTCGGGGCCGGGACCTCGCTCGAGGGGCATGTCGCGGCGCTCCGCGGCGGGGTCTGCCTGGACGTGACCCGCATGAACCGGATCCTCCGGCTCGACCTCGAGGACATGGACGTCTCGGTCGAGGCGGGCGTCACCCGGAAGCAGCTCGACGCCAGGCTCCGGCCGGAGGGGGTCTTCTTCCCGGTCGACCCCGGGGCCGACGCGACCGTCGGCGGCATGGTTGCGACCGGCGCCTCGGGGACGACGACGGTCCGCTACGGCACGATGCGGGAGAACGTCCTCTCGCTCACGGTCGTCACCGCGCAGGGGCGTGTCGTGCGGACGCGCTCGCGGGCACGGAAGTCCTCGGCGGGCTACGACCTCACGCGGCTCTTCGTCGGATCAGAGGGAACGCTCGGTGTCATCGTGGAGGCGACGCTGCGCATCTGCCCGACCCCGGAGGCGATCTCGTCGGCGGTCTGCTCCTTCCCCTCACTCGCGAATGCGGTCGCGTGCGTCATCCGCACGATCCAGCTCGGAGTCCCGGTCGCGCGCATCGAGCTCCTCGACGAGGTGCAGATGGATGCCGTCAATCGCCGCTCCGGGCTCGCCTACCCGGTCGCGCCGACGCTCTTCCTCGAGTTCCACGGGAGCCCTGCCGGGGTTGCGGAGCAGGCCGAGGAGGTGAAGGCGATCGCGGCCGAGCTCGGGAACGCGGACTTCGCGTGGGCGACGAGCGAGACGGACCGGCGCCGGCTCTGGGAGGCCCGCCACGCCGCCTACGAGGCGGCGCTCGCGCTCCGGCCCGGGGCGAAGGGCTACGTCACCGACGTCTGCGTCCCGATCTCGCGCCTCGCCGAGTGTGTCGCCGAGACGCGCGCCGAGATCGATGCGGCCGCGCTCGTGGCCCCCATCGTCGGGCACGCGGGCGACGGCAACTTCCACGTGTGCTTCCTCGTCAACCCTGCCGATCCGGCCGAGCTCCGGCTCGTTGAGGAGCTCGCCGACCGGATTGCGCGCCGGGCGATCGCGCTCGGCGGGACCTGCACCGGCGAGCACGGCGTCGGGTACGGCAAGGCGCACCTCCTCGAGCTCGAGCACGGCGCAGAAGGGATCGAGCTCATGCGGGCGATCAAGGCGGCCCTCGACCCGGACGGGATCATGAACCCGGGTAAGATCCTGCCCCGGGAATGAGTGCCATCAGGCTCAGGTCTACGCTCGCGGTGGCGGCAGCCGTCAGCATCGCGGTACTCGCGGGACAGTCGTCCAGGGCAGGGGTCGCCGCGACGCCGCCCGCGCCGACGCCGAAGACCGGCTCCGCTCCCTGGCCCGCGCCGCCCGACCCGATGCGGCGGACCCGCCTCGCCGGCCTCGTGCCCGAGCGAGCCGAGCTCCTCGCATACCACGTGCACTCGCACCTCGACGTGTTCGTGAACGGCCGGGCGGTGCAGGTGCCGGCGGGGATCGGGATCAACATCCACGACCCGGGTGTGCACCGCTTCGACACGCCGATCGGCGCCGCCTACGGCGGGATCTCGCTCTGCGACAAGCCGTGTATCTCGCCGCTCCACACGCACGACCGCTCGGGCGTCCTCCACACGGAGTCGGCGACCGCCAAGCCGAACCGTCTCGGCCAGCTCTTCACCGAGTGGGGGGTCCGGCTCGACGCCTCCTGTGTCGGCGGGTACTGCCGCCCTCCGGCCGCGATCGCCGTCTACGTGAACGGAAAGCGCTACGCCGGAGACCCGCGCGCGATCGGGCTCGCCGACCACAGGGAGATCGCGATCGTGATCGGCTCGCCGCCGAAGCAGATCCCGGCGAGCTACGACTTCTCGAACGCTTAGTGGTTAGCCGCCCGGCTTCTCGGCCGGCGCGGGCTGCACTCCCGAGGTGCGGATCCGGGCGACCTTGCTCAGGAGGTCGAACCAGAACGGCGCGCCCAGCGAGATCGCAATCGCCGTCAGTAACAGCCCGACGGCCTTCGCCAGGGGGCCGGCGTCGGGGAAGTCCTTGATCGCCTGGGGGTAATCGCTCCGGTCCTCGGGCGTGGCGTCGGTCCACGTCCAGCCGATCGGGAGGCTGAGTTCCTCGAGCTTCTTCACCCTTGCCCCGGCGTCTGCCCCCGGCTGCTCCTGTGCGAACGCCGCGGCCTGCTTGACGACGGCCGAGCGGAGCGTGTCGTCGTTCCAGAGCGCCTTGGCGACGGCGAGAGTGTCGACGTTCAGCCCGAACGCGATCGCGACGCCGAGCACGACCGAGAAGAGCTGGGCACGCTTCTTGTACCAGCCCGAAACGCGCTCCATGCCGTCGTCGAACCACTTCTCCAGGCTCGCCCGGAAGGCGGCGACCTCGAACCCGGCGTCCTGCCAGAGGAGCCCGAGGCTGCGCTCGAGCTCCGGATGGGAGCTCCGGATCGAGGCAAGGGCCGCGCCGATCGCCTTCGAGTCGCGGGCGAGCTCGCTGCCCTCGGCCGCGGCCGCTCGGCGCCCGAGGAGGTCGAGCAGGACGAGGCCGAAGACCCGCGACGAGATGTACGACGGCTTGCGGAGGCTCTCGCGGCGGGTGAGCTTGCCGGTCCGGCGAACGAGGCTCTTCATCAGCGGATGCTCGTAGAACTCCCTCCCGAGGTCAGTGCCCTCGGGGTCGGCGAGGAGGTTCTGGATTCCACGTTCGAGGAACCTCGCCCGCATGGCGAAGAGCCCCGCGATCGTCTCATTGGCGGCCGTGCAGAGGAGGCTCAGGACGAGGTAGGTGAAGACGAGCCCGAAGACGACGTCGAGCGCGGCGGAGCCGAACATTCCCGATGCCGCCCGTCAGTCGATGCGCCGCAGGGTTCCGCGACCCCAGGACTCCCTGAAATCGCCGCGCTCGAGCTCCCTCTGCACCTGTGCGATGAATTTCCGCCAGAGACGGTCGTCCTGCGTCGGGTCGGTGTGCCCGCCTCCCGCGCGGCCGAGGTCGACGTGGCGGACGATGCCCGGGTCGTGGAGGGGGTCCTGCGACTGGGCTGCGGGAATGCCGGTCTTGTGGCAGATGAAGGCGAAGATGCGCGCAGCCACTTCGAAGGCCTCGGGGTCGGAGCCGTCCCAGGCGTTGTCGTCCACCTCGATGTTGTAGGAGGCGCTGTTGAACGACGCGCAGGCCCAGGCCTTCTTGTCCCACTCGACGAGCTGCGTCGCCTCGTCGGCGCCGGTCGTGTTCCCCTCGGTGACGACGTGGGCGCTGGCCTGCGAGCGGGGGTTGCAGAGCCAGTCGACGGAGCCGTGGTAGTTCCCGACCGGGCGGTGCGCGACGATCAGGTACGGCACGATGCCGGGGCTGCGGTCGCTCCAGTTCGGCGACGGCCTCCAGGCGAGAGTCGGCAGGTGGACGGCGGTTCCGGTGGTCATCTCAACCTCCCTTGCCCTGGGTGGGGGAGGCCGGGGCCGCTCCGGCACACTTGTGCCGCAGGCTACAAGTCCTAGCCGTCTTAAGTCAAGAGTTCAGGCCCAAAGCGCGCGGGCCTACTCGGAGGCGGGCCCGCGCGCTGCTCCGATGACGGCTAGGCGTTCTGGTCGGCGGCCGAGTCGCCCGGCTCCTCGGTCGAGGTCGAGCTCACCTTGACGACCCGCTCGCAATTCGTCGTCTCGTCGAGGACGGTGTCGTTCCCGATGATGCGGGCGACGTCGAAGCCGGGGCCGCAGTCGAGCTGGTCGACGACCCCGTCCCTGGCCAGGGCGTGTAGGCGGTCGGGCCCTGGGCCGCCGTTCTCGACGTCCGCGCCCGGGCCGCCGTAGAGGAAGTCGGCCCCCTGGTCGCCGGTCAAGACGTCGTCGCCCGCGCGGCCGCGGAGGACGTCGCCGCGAGGGCCGCCGCTCAGGGTGTCGTTGCCCTGCCCGCCGCTCAAGTAGTCGCGGCCGTTCTTGCCGTCGAGAGTGTCGTTGCCCGCGAGACCGCGGATGACGTCGGGGCCGGCCGTCCCGACGAGGTTGTCGTCACCCACGGTTCCCCTGATTGCCGCCGCCGCGGCGACGCCCGCGAGCGTCAGCGCGAGGACGGCCGCCAGCGCGAGGAGAAACCCTGCCTTCGTGCGGGCCCGGCGTCGGAGTGTCACAGTCATGTTCGCTTCCTTTCGGATCGTTCACAGCTACCGTCGGAGTCTGTCGCGGGCTTGTTTCGATTTGGCGCGGAGTCCGTAAGGAGTTCGTAACGGCGCGGATCCGGCCCGGCGAGCCTGGTCAGGATTGATCATGCCGCGCGGGGGGCCGCGGCCGAAACTACGGCTCGGCCGCGGCTTGCGTCCATTCGAGGGGATGACTCCGATCTGTTCTGAGGTTCGTTCCGCTCATCTCCGTTCAACGCGGAGCAGAAGAGTGACGGCCCCGGCCCTTGGACTGCTCGTCGTCACGCTCGCGCTCGCCCCGGCCGCCTTTGCCCACGGCGGGGGCGCGCCCGAGGCCGCGGGCGGGCTCGGCATCTGGCGGCCGGAGCCCTAGATCCTCGCCGCCGCGGCGGTCCTGCTCCTCCTCTTCACCCAGGCCTTCGTCCGGCTCCGGCGGCGCGGCCGGGCCGACCACGCCTCGGCGTGGCGTGCCCTTCTCTTCGTCGCCGGGCTCTCGCTCGGGACACTCGCGCTCGTCTCGCCGCTCGACGGGATCGGGGAGGAGTACCTCCTGTCCGGCCACATGCTCCAGCACGTCCTGATCGGGGACGCGGCGCCCGCGCTCCTCCTCGTTGCGGTGCGCGGGCCGCTCGTGTTCTTCTTCCTCCCGGGCTTCGCGCTGCGGCGGCTCGCCCGGATCGCGCCCCTCCGCGCCGCGCTCCGCTTCCTGCTCCGTCCCCAGGTGAGCTTCGCCGTCTGGGCTGTGTCGCTCGCCTCGTGGCACCTGCCCGCCGCGTACGGCTACGCGCTCGAGAACCGGACCGTCCACGACCTCGAGCACGTGTGCTTCGTCCTCGGCGGAACGCTCGTCTGGGCACAGCTCGTCGACCCGGCCAGGCGGGGCACGCTCCGGCGGGCCGGCCGGCTCGGCCTCGTCGTCGGCATGCTCGCCGTCGGCACCGCGCTCTCGAACGTGCTCGTCCTCGCCCCCGACCCGATCTACGCCGCCTACGCCCGCCAGCCGGACC
>JBGPNP010000094.1:0-8625 GCA_041487575.1 Gaiellaceae bacterium
CGCCGCGGCCGCGCGGCGCAGGCCGCCGCGCGACTCTGAAGGATGTCCGATCAAAGGTCAAACGCAACGGAGGGTCAGGGCCGTGGCGGACGCCAGCTTGCGGCCGGCGCACTCCGGGGAAGCCCTCGCCGCCACGTTGACAGCTGAAGACCTCGCCGTAAGGGCGCCGTCGAGCCGGCGCGCCATTCCGTTACCGCCGTCGAGCGCACGCGGCTCGTCGTCGTCCCGCCCGGCGTGCTGAACCGGCTCGTCCACGCAGAGCCGAGCGTCGGCGAGCCGCTGCGAGCCGCCGTGCGCTCCCGCGTGGCGCGCATCTAAGGTCAAGGCGGCTCAGGAGCCGGACAGGCGGGCGAGGGTGCGCCGCGCGAGGCTCGGACGGAGGATCTCGCGGGCGACCATCGTCCCCGATCCGGCGCCGAGCCCCGGGCCCGGGTGAGTGCTCGCGCCGATGTGGTAGAGGCCGGCAAACGCTGTCCCGTGTCCCGGCAAGCCGGGGCGTGGACGCCAGAGGAGGTTCTGGTCGAGGGCGCACGAGCCGGAGTAGATGTCTCCGCCGACCATGTTGACGTTCGCTGCCTCGATGTCCGCAGGGGAGAAGACGACTCGCTTCAAGAGGGCCGACTCGAGGTTCGTAATCTGGCGGGCGAGCCGCGCCTGGATCCGGTCGGCGTACCGCTCGCGCAGGTCGGGCGTCCACGTCCCGTCGCCGACGTCGATCTCCCCGGCGGCGTCGCCCTTCGGCCGCGACGGCAGCTCCTGGAGCTGGATCCAGACGACCCACTTCCCCTCCGGCGCGCGCGAGGGGTCGACAGCCGCCGGCTGGCCGAAGACGATCGTCGCCTCAGCCGGCAGGAGCCCGCGCTCGGCCTCGTTCACCGCCCGCGAGACGCCGTCGAGACCCGGCGTGACGTGGACGATCGCGGTGCGGGCCAGGCGCTCGTCTCCGTCGAAGCGCGGCGGCTCGGAGAGGGCCATGTGGATCTGCATCTCGGCGCGGCCGTAGCGGAAGCGCCTCCCCGCCTCGGCCGCCGAGAGTGGCACGGGGGCCTCGGTGAGCAGGCGCCCGTAGAGCTGGGTCGGCGTCACGTTGGCAACGACGGCCTCGAGGGCCGTGACTCGCTCGCCGCCGGCGACCCGGACGCCTGTCGCGCGCCTGCCCTGGACGACGATCTGCTCGACGTCCTTCCCGGTCTCGAGCGCGCCGCCCGCGTCCCGGACGATGCCGGCGAGGGCCTCGACGAGCTTCACGCCGCCGCCTCGAGGCACTGGCATGCCGCCCAGCTCGATCGCGACGGCGATCACCTGGGTCATGAAGCCGGAGGCCGCAGCGTCGGGGCCGAGGCCGGTGTGGAGCACCCACGGGGCGAGCAGGCCGTGCACCCGCTCGGAGGCAAAGGTCTCGGTGACCCAGCCGCGACACGTCGAGAGCACGTTCCCGGTGAACTCGAGCGCGCCGCGCCGGCCGAGCCGGCGGTACGCCTTGAGCGCGAGCGCGGCCCCCGCCTGCGACCAGAGCTCGGTCGTGAGGACACCGAACGCGAGGTCGGCGTTCGGCATGAAGTCGCCGACGACACGCTTCCACGCCTCGCCGTCGCCGGGCGCGAGCCGGTCGAGCTCCTCTGCGTTGCGCTCGCTCGAGGTGGTGAGGAAGGCGCTCGAGCCGTCCGGGAAGAGCGTGCCCGTCGGCAGGTCGGTGTTCAGGTACTCGAGCCCGCGTGCGCGGAGGTCGTCCTGCAACTCCGCATAGGCTGCCGAGCCGACGAAGAGCGGATGCCAGGAGGCGAAGACCTCGTGGACGAACCCGGGCTCGGTGATCTCGGCAGTCCGGATCGCGCCGCCGAGCCAGTCGTTCCGCTCGAGGACGAGAACGCGCTTCCCGGCCTTGGCGAGCAGCGCTGCGCCGGCCAGGGAGTTGATCCCACTGCCGACGAAGACGACGTCCCAGGTCATCGGCGGCGAGACCCGATCATGCGACGACGGCCGTGCACTCGATCTCGATCAGGAGTCCGGGGACCGCGAGACCCGTCACGCCCAGAATCGTCTGCGGCGGGTGAGCGGCCCCTCCGGTGACGGCGTCGATCCCGGCGGTGATCGTCTCGTACTCGGTCGGCTGAGTCGTGTAGATCGTGCGGCGAACGATGTCGTCCCAGCCGACCCCGACTGCGTCCATCGCCGTCTTCACGTTTCGCATCGCAGCCTTCGTCTGCTCGAGCAGGTCATCGCTCCCGATGAGGGCGAAGTCGCGGTCGAGGGCAACCTGGCCCGCAAGGAAGACGAGCCGGCGTCCTTCGGCGACGGCGACGTGACTGAAACCCGGAGCGGGGTGCAGCTCGGGCGGGTTGACAAGCTCACGATGATGCGACATGGGGCCTCCTTCCTGTCGGTCGGCGAAAGTCGTCGGGGAATGAGCAGAGCTTCTCGTTCCCCGCGTCGGTGACGAAGAAGTTGTCCTCGAGGCGCAGCCCACCACCACCCGGCCAATAGATGCCGGGCTCGACGGCGAGCACCATGCCCTTGCGGATCTCGCCCCCGCCCGACTGGTGCGCGTACGGCGGCTCGTGGGCACGGGCTCCGACGCCGTGCGCGATCGGGTGCGACGGCTGGCCGGGGTAGCCGGCCTCGGCGATCCGGGCGCGGACGAGCCGGTCGAGCTCCGGCAAGCTCGCGCCGTCGCGAACGTGCTCCTGCGCCTCTGCGAAGATCGCGAGCAGCGTCTCGAGGAGTTGCTCATACTCGGGCCGGAGGTGGCCCGGGCAGAGGTTCTTCGTGTGGTCGCACCAGTAGCCGTCGGCGCAGACCCAGATCTCGAAGAGGGTCGGCTCGTCGGCCAGGATCGGCCGGTTCGAAGTCGCGGTGAACGTGCGGATGCCGGGGCCTGACCAGACGAGCGAATAGCCCCGGGCGTGCTCGACCTTCCCCTGGTAGCCCGTGCCCGCGGCGTGGACATGGCCTTCCCAGAGGGCAGCTGCTTCAGCCTCGGTCATGCCGGGTCGCAGGCGCTCGCGGACGTGCTCCATGGCGTGCGCCGCGATCTCGTTCGCAAGACGCATGCGCTCGATCTCCTGCTCGGTCTTGAGGGCGCGGGCCTCGGCGAGGAGTGGCGAGGCGTCGACCCGGTGCAGGAAGGCCTCGTAGAAGCCGAGCGTCGGCGTCGTCGGCTCGCCGACCATGAGGTCAGCGGTCTGGGTGCCCTGGGAGAGCTCGAGCCCGATCCGGCCGTCGAGGCCGCGTTGGCGCAGGACAGTGAGCGCAACCTCGAGCGAGCGCGCCGTCGGCGGGCGGGGGTCGCGCTCGTCGTAGCCGCGGAAGAGCCGGATGTCGCTCGTCCAGGCCTGGCGCTCGGCCTCCGCCGCCTGCGACTCGAGAACGATCAGCGCCGGCTCGCCCTCGCGCGGGAAGACGACCGCGTCGTAGCCCTTCATGGAGAGGTAGTTGGTGAGGTAGAGGACGTTGTCGGGCGCGCGGGCCACCACCGCGTCCAGATCCTGCGCGGCCATGAGCGCGCGGACGCCGGCGAGCTTGGCGTCGTCTCGCGGCCAGATCACAGTTTCACGCTTCCGTCACACTTCTCTTGCACTTCTGTTGCCCATATAAGCAACGGAATTCGATAGAATTGGAGTTGGAGGGCGGGGCCGGGCATCCCGTTTCACGCGCGTCTACTTCCCAGGGCCAGCCGGCCCTCCGTGGCGCCGGGTCCCTACCAGCGCACGCGCGGCGGCGGCGGCTCACCGTGGGCCTCCTGCCAGGAGACGACCGGGTTCCGAAGGACGCCGATCCGTTCGATCTCCGCCTCCATGACGTCGCCGGGCCGCAGGTAGAGCGACGCCGCGTCCGGCGAGAAGCCGGCGACCCCCGACACCGTGCCCGTCGAGAGAACGTCGCCCGCCGAGTACCCGAGCGGCGAGTAATGGGCGACGATCTCCGGGATCGTCACGCTCATCCGGCTCGAGTGCGAGACCTGGCGCGGCTCCCCGTTCACGCGTAGCTCCATGGCGAGCGAGTGCGGGTCGGGGATCTCGTCCGGCGTCACGATCCACGGCCCGAGCGGGCAGAACGTGTCGATCGCCTTGCAGAAGCTGAAGACGCCCGAGCGCATCTCGCGCCGCTGGATGTCGCGGGCCGTGATGTCGTTGAAGACGACGTACCCTCCGACGTAGTCGGCGGCCTCCTCGGGCCCGAACCACTTCCCGGCCTTCCGGATGACGACCGCGAGCTCGAGCTCGTAGTCGAGCTCCTCGGTCAGGTGCTCCGGGTAGACGACCGGCTCGTCCGGACCGACGATCGCGTCGACGTTCTGGAAGAAGACGATCCACGGCGCGATCTCGTGCGTCCAGCCGACCTGCTTCGACTCCTCCTCGTGCTCGCGGAAATTGCCGGCGGTGTGGAAGAACTTCTTCGGGGCGATCGGCGCGCGCAGCCTCGCCTCGCCGAGCGGCACGCGCTCGCCAGTCTCGTCCGCGCCGCCGCGCTCGAAGTACGTCCGCATGTCGAGCACGTCGAGCACGGCGATCTCCTCGCCGTCGATCCACCCCGGCCGGCCCCCGTCGAACGTGACGAGCTTCACCCCGCAACCCCGCACACCCGCGCCGCGGCGAGCGCATAGACCTTCGCCATCTTCACCAGCCCTTCGATGTCGAGGTTCTCGCCGAGCACGGGGTCGGGCAGACCACTCGACGTCCCGTAGTTGACCGTCTGGATCCCGTAGCGCGTGAGCGCCGAGGCGTCTGAGAACCAGCGCGTCGTCGCGCGCTCGGGCTTCGAGCCGAAGACGGCCCCGTGCGCCTCGTCGATCGCCTCGACGAGCGGGTGGTCCTCGGCGATCTCCGCTCCCGGCGCCGTCACGTAGATCTCCGCCTCGACGCCGTAATCAGGGAAGCTCACCCGCAGGCTGCGCACCATCTCGAGCACCTCTCGGCGCGCAACAGCCATCGGCTTCGTCGGCGGCACGCGCACGTCGAGGAAGAGATCGGTGCGGTGCGGCGTGCGCGAGACGCGCCAGCCGAACCCGCCCGAGATCGCGCCGACGTTCACGAGCGCGTTCGCGCCCATGTATGGGTTCGCCGCTTCCCACTCGGGGATCCACTCCGTCACGGCGTCGAGCACCTCGCGCATGCGGAGGATCGAGTTCTCGCCGCGCCGGCCCTCGGAGAACGCCGTGTGGATGAACGCGCCGTGCGTCGAGATGCGAAGCCAGATCGTCCCGAAGTGGCCGAGGACGAGCTTCTGCTCGGTCGGCTCGCCCAGGATGCAGACGTCGGCGACGCCGCCGTGGGTGACGAGGTGGCGCGAGCCGGCCGCGTAGCCGCGGTACTCTGCGCCGAGCGTCTCGCCCTGCTGTGCCTTCTCGATCTCGCCGCAGACGGCCGCGATCATCACGTCGCCGCGCAGCCGTGCGCCTGCGTCGCGGAGCGCCCGTACGGCCTCGACGTAGCAGGCAAGCGCGCCCTTCATGTTCGAGATGCCGAGCCCGTAGATGCGCCCCTCGTGCTCGAAGCCTTCCGGCTGGAAGCCCGGGATGCCCCGCAGCCACGGCTCGCGGCCCGAGTACGACGTGTCCATGTGGCCGTTGAACATGAGGCTCGTACCGCCCTCTGCTCCTTCCCGGATCCCGAGCACGTTCGGCCGCCCGTCCTCGACCTGCTGCCACTGCACCTGGAGGCCGATCCCGCCGAGCATCTCGCGCATGTGCTCGCCCATCGCCTGCTCCGACCCGGTGAAGCTCGGGATCGAGACCATCGCCAAGGCGGTCTCGACAAGCCTCCGCTCGTCCACCGCCGCGAGGATGCGCTCGTCGAGACCGCTCATGTGCCGGCCTCCGTGCGAGCGCGGCTAGGTCTCATTCCCAAGCGAAGCGACGGGGCAAACTGGACCCCGCGAAAAATGCGGAGCATTTTTCGCGGATCACTCATCGGAAGTGGGGCAGGACCTTCTCGGCGAAGAGGAGGAGCTGGCCCTTGCGCCCCTCACCCCAGAGCTCGAGCATGACGTGGGTGCAGCCGGCCTCGCGGTACGCCTCGATCGCGCGGACGCAGTCCTCGGGCGTGCCGGCGATCGGGACGCACTTGTCGAGGATCTCGTCGGTGACTGCCGCCTTCGCGGCCAGGCGGCCTCCGCGCTCCATCGCCTCGGCGACCGGGCGGATCTCCTCCTGCGTCAGCCCGGCGAGCTCGAGGAGCGTGTCGGCGGCGGCCTGGATGTTCTGCACCTTGTTGGCGAGGTACATGCCCGCGATCTCACGCGCGCCCTCCCGGCCCCGGTCGCGGTCCTCGTCGATCGAGGCGACGATCGTGCAGCCGACGTCGATCGCGTCCGGGTCGCGCCCAGCCTCGCGCGCCCCCTCGGCCATGACGCCGCGGGCATAGCGGACGAAGGCCGGCGTCGTGATCGACGCGGTCAGGAGCCCGTCCGCGACCTGGCCCGCGGCGCGGAGCATCTGCGGCCCCGTGCCGGCGACGTAGACCGGAACATCCCACCTCGGCGTCTCGGCGTCGTCGCGAAGCGCCGGCACGTGGGCGGAGAACGTTCCGCCGTCGTAGTCGAACGCGTCGCCGCCGAGCACGCCGCGCACGATCCGCACCGCGTCCTTGATCGCGCCCACCGGCTTCGCGCCCTCGGCCAGCCCAGCGTGGCGCATGAAGATCTTCGAGACGCCCAGGCCGAGGTAGAACCGCCCCGGCCCGACCACCTCCTGCGTCACCCGTGCCTCCATCGCGATCTGCACCGGATGCCGCGTGTACGGCGAGATGATCCCCCAGCCCACAGCCAGCCGTTCCGTCTCCCGCGCCACCAGGGGCGAGAGCGCAGTCGAGGAGCGGGCCTCCATCGAGTGCTTGCGCCACCACGGGTAGGCCTCGGCGAGCCAGATCGTGTCGAACCCGTAGCGATCCATGGCGCGTGCGTGCGCGAGGATCTCCTCGAGGGGCTCCATCGTCAGCTGCATGACGCCGATCCGGAGCGGCGGCGCCATTCAGGAGCTCGGCTGAGCGGCTACCTGGCGCTCGAGCGAGGCGAGAACGGCCTCGACCTGCTGGTGCACGATCGGCTGGAGGACACGCTGGCCCATCGAGCCGACCTGGCCGAGCACGTGGACGTCCGCCTCCCAGGCCATCGATGTGCGCCCGCCGTCCGCAGTGAGGTCGAACCGCGTCTCCATCGAGACGATCGCGCCGACACCCTGCCCCTTCGCCTTGAGCGAGGCGTGCTCGGGCGGGCGCTCCTCGACCTTCTCGAACCGGAGCTTGAGCTTGAGGCCGCCGAGGCCCAGCGGCACCTTCACCTGCGCCGTCCAGTGGCGCTCGTCTTCGACCGAGAAGCTCTCGACCCCGGGGAGCGTCTTCGCAAGCTCCTCCGGCGTGTTCAGCACGTGCCAGACGCGCTCGACGGGCGCGTCGAACGCCTTCGTCCCCGCGACCTTCACCGGCGCGACTCCACCGAGACGAGCGTCCGACTTTCCTCCGGGTGCTCCATCAGCCGCCAGACCCGCTCCGCCGGGTTGTGCGAGTCGCAGACGATCCCGTTCCCGGCTGCGCGGAGCGCGTCCTGGATCGCCGCGCAGATCGCGTGGATCCCGGCGCCGCCGCCCTCGCCCATCCCCTTCGCGCCGAGCGGCGTGAAGGGCGACGGGCTCTCGATGTAGCCGGTCTTGATCGGCGGCATGTCGAGGGCGTGGGGCACGTGGTAGTCGTAGAAGTTGGCCGTCAGGAGCTGACCGTCCTCGTCGTAGCGGAAGGTCTCCCAGAGGGCGGCGCCAAGCGCGTGCGCGGTCGCCCCGTGCACCTGACCCTCGACGATCTGCGGGTGGATGCGCGTACCGCAGTCGTCCACGGCCGCGTAGTCCACGATCTCCGTCTCGCCCGTCTCCTTGTCGATCTCGACGACGCAGGCGTGGATCTGCGTCGCGTAGGTGAGCGTGAGGTTCCCGTACTTCCGCTCCGTGTCGGGCTTCTCGAACGGGGGCCGGTAGACGTAGCGGCAGTTGAGCGTGACGCCGTCGAGCTCGGGCGGAAGCCCCGCGTTGTTCGCGTTGATGATTGCGCCGAGGGCCATGAACGGAAGCGCCGCCTCCGCGTTGTCGCGGCGCTTCGCCAGCTTGTCCTCGAGGGCGATGTTGTCGGGGGTCGTCCCGCCGAGGATCACTGCGGCGAGCCGCTTCATCTGCGACGCGAGCTCGTCGGCGGCGCCTTTGACCGCGCCGAGGCCGGTGACCGCGAACTGGCTCGCGTAGGTGCCCGAGAAGCCGGCGACGGTGTTCCACCACGTGTCGTGGCCGGGGCGCACGTTCACGTCGTCGGGCGAGCAGCCGAGGATGTCGGCGACGACCTGCGCGGTCACGGTCTCGTGCCCCTGTCCCTGCGGGACGGTGCCGAGTGTGACGACGATCTCGCCGAAGATGTCCAGCTTCGCGGTCGCGACCTCGTTGTTCCCCGAGAACTGGAGCCCCGGGTTGAGGATCATCGACTGGCCGAAGTTGTTCGTCCCCGAGTCCAGCGTCGAGCCGATGCCGAGCCCGAGGAGCTTTCCGCGGGACTCGGCGTCGCTACGCCGCTCCTCGATCGAGCCCGAGTCGACCAGGTCGAGGGCGATGTCGAGGCAGCGCGCGTAGTCGCCCGAGTCGTAGATGCAGCC
>JBGPNP010000095.1:0-8548 GCA_041487575.1 Gaiellaceae bacterium
CGGCCGGCGGCGACGAGCTCGCGTAGATGGCCCCGCAGCGGCCCGGCCAGCTCGTTCGGCATCGAGGTGAAGGGCCCGAGCCGCGGGTCCGCGCGGGCGAGCAGCTCGGCGAGCGTCAGTTCCCCGGCCGCGGCGAGCTCCTCGGCGACGACCGCGCGGGCCTTCGCGACGAACGCGCGTGTGTCGGCGAGGAAGCGGGCGACCGCCTCGCCCTCGATCACTTCGTAGTGCGCGGTCAGGAGACGCGCCGGCGCGAGGCTCTCGAGGAGCTCGACCGACGCGATGTAGCCGATCGGGTCGAAGTACGGCGAGGGGTGGATGACGTTGCCCTCCGTGTCGAGGAGCCCCTCGGCCATGACCGCGTCCATGACGATCGCGGTGCGCGAGGCCGGCTCCCAGATCCCGAGGTGGCCGTCGGAGTGGCCGGGAAGGTGGAGGACGCGCGCCTCGAGCCTCGGCCCGAGGCGGAAGGTCTCGCCGCCCTGGAGCCGGAGGTCGATCGCGGTGTCGGCGCCCATGGCGTCGCGGAGCCAGGCGGCGACGTCGGGCGGGTAGCCGATCCCGTGCTCGACATACCAGCCGTAGCGCTCGCGCAGGATCCGCTCGCGGTCCTCGATCCAGGGGACGTCCGCGGCGTGGGCGCAGAGGAGCGCCCCGGGCGCGGCCGCGCGGATAGCCTCGTTGCCGCCGAAATGGTCGACGTCGGCGTGGCTGATCAGCACGAAGTCGAGCTCGAACGCGGGGAGCCCGAGCGACTCGAGCGCGGGCAGGATGACCGCGCCCGGCGTCGCCGCAACGCCGGTGTCGACGAGGAGCGTCCGCTCGCCGCGCAGCAGGTACTGGGAGAAGGGCCGCGGCCCGAGGATCGACTCGATCCGCCAGATCCCCGGGGCGACGTCGAAGGTCGTCCAGTCGTTCATGAGTCTTTCTCCAAAGCAGGCACAGTATTGGCGCAGAGCGCGGACCTTCTGTGCGCGCATCGGCGGTAGGCTGAAGGCGGGTCAGCGGGTGGCCGGGCCGGCCCGGCTCCCCACCCTGGGTGGGGGTACGGCCTCACGCGGGCCTGACGCATGGTGAGCTGAGCCCGGGAACCGGGATCGACGGGAGGGGAATACTCCAAGCAAGGCAAGATCCGACCCTGCTCATAGGCCAACCTCCCTACGAACATCCTCCCGAGCGAAGCGAAGGGACAAACTCCCCCCGCGGAAAATGCGCAGCATTTTTTGCGGATAGCTCATGAGAGGCGCGGGTCGAAGACGTGCTTGATCCCCCGACCCGCGCGCGTGTCGGCGAAGACGCGCTCCCATTCCTCGAGCGGGACGACTTCGCTCACGAGCGGCTCGAGCTCCACCGCCCTCGTCTCGATGAGGGTCAGCGCCCGTCGCCAGGAGCGCGGGGTCGAGGCGAAGCCCGATGTGACCGTCAGCTCACGAAAGAAGATCTCGTCGAACGGCACCGTGATCGGCCTGCCGGCAAAGCCGACCTGGACGTAGCGCCCGCCCTTCCGCGTCGCGGCGAGACCGGCGCCGATCCCCGTCGCGCTCCCCGAGCACTCGACGACGACGTCGGCGCCGAGGCGTGCCTCGTAACGCCGAAGCGCGCCGGCCTCGTCGGCGTACGCGGTCTCGAGCCCGAGGCTCCTTGCCACGGCGAGCCGAGCCTCGTCGCGGGGAAGGCCGGCGACGAGCAGGCGGCCGCCGAGCGCTCGGGCGACCTGGGCGGCGAGGAGCCCGACCGGGCCCGGGCCGATGACGAGGACGTCGTCGCCCGCGCTCACCCTGCTCGGGTCGCAGAGGCAGTTGCAGACGCAGGCGAGCGGCTCGGCCAGCACGGCCGCGTGTTCGCCGAGCCAGTCGGGGATCCGGTGGAGGTTGCGCACCGGCACGACCACCTCGCGGGCGAAGCCGCCGTCCACCCCCGAGCCGATCGAGCGCCGGTCGGGGCAGAGGTTCGGCCGCCGTCGCGGCACCAGGGGCACGTCCCGCAGGTGGAGAAGAACGTCTCGCAGACGACTCGGGCGCCCAGCCACGCCTCGTCCACGCCCTCGCCGGCCGCGGCGACGACCCCGGAAACCTCGTGGCCCATCGTCACCGGCGGGAAGCTCCGGAACTCGTCCTCGAGGATGTGCAGGTCGGTGCCGCAGACCCCTGCGCCGAAAACCTCCACCGCGACCTCGCCGGGACCCGGAGCGCGGCTCTCGCGGTCGGCGAGCCCGACGTGGCCTGGGCCCGGCGCCAACTTGGCGAGCGCCTTCATCGGGCGCGATCCTATCCCGACCCCGGCCGCCGCCGCGCAGCCATGACGCGCTCCGCACCGTCATGGATGTGCCGCGCGACCGCAACCTCGAGGGCCTCCGCGTCGCGCCGGCGGAAAGCCTCGATGATCGCGCCGTGCTCCTCGTTGATGTGCTCGAGATCCGGCACGCCGCGGCCGTGCATCATCCTCGCGACAAGGGCGTCGTGAAAGAGGCTGCGAAGCGCCTCGACTAGGTAGTGGTTCCCGCTCGTCGTCACGAGGACGTCGTGGAACTCCTGGTTCAACCTCACGAACGCCGAGAAGCTGACCGACCTGCCGCCGTAGGTGTGAGAGGCGATGCGCGCCTGGAGATCGGCCAGCTGCTCGATCTGGCGGTCCTCGGCCCGCTCGCAGCCGAGACGCACCGCCGCCAGCTCGATCGCCTCGCGCGCCTCGAACGACTGTGCGATCTCGTCCAGCGTCGGCTCCGGCAAGACCGTGAAGCCCCGGAAGGGCGTGAAGTCGATGAAACCCTCGGCGGCGAGCCGCGTCAGGGCATCTCGTACCGGCGTCCCGCTCACCCCCAGCTCGCGCGCGATGTGGTCGATGACGAGCCGCGCGCCCGGCGCGTACTCCATGTCGAGAATCTGCTCCTCGAGCGCCTCGTAGACCTGGTCGGCGAGGCCGCTGCGAACGATGACGCGCTTCTCTCTCATGACGCGGCGGCAGGCGTGGGCGGGACGACGGCGCCGCTCGCAACGAGCCGCGCCCGCTCCGAGGCGTCGATGCCGAGCTCGGCGAGGATCTCGTCCGCGTGCTCGGAGACCCGCGGCGATGCCCGGTGCTCCAGGACCTCGTGCGCCGAAAAGCGAACAGCGCCGTCGGGGCAGAGGAAGCTCCCCCCGCCGGCGGCTGGGATTCGCTTGAAGTAGCCCTCGGCCTGGATCTGCGCGTTGCCCGGCAGGTCCTCGTAGCGGTGGACGGGGCCCGCCCAGACGCCGTGCCGGTCGAAAATCTCGATCCACTCGGCGCTCGTCCTCGACGGCAGCGCCTTGCTCACCTCACGGAAGATCAGCTCACCGTTTTCGGCCGCCGCGTCCCAGGTCCCGAGCGCCTTGACGGCCTCCGAGCCGATTGCTTCCCCGAGGGCGACGGGATCGGCCATGGCGATCGCCACCCACCCGTCCGCCGTCTCGTAGACGCCGTAGGGCGGGTTGATGATCCAGTGCGCCGCCGGGACCTCGGGCCGCTCGGGGGCGATCCCGAGGTTGAGGAAGGTGACCAGCTCCTGCATCTGCGAGTCGAGCAGCGCCCCGAGCATGCTGACCTCGACGGTCTGCCCTTCCCCCGTCCGCCCTCGCTCGATCAGCGCGGCCATGATCCCCTCGGCGAGAAAGTGCGAACCGATCACGTCGGCGGCGAAGACGGGCCCGGGCTGGGGCCGGTCGCGCTTGCTCCCGACCGAGAACATGACGCCGGCGTAGGCCTGCAGAAGCAGGTCCTGGCCGGGCCGCTTGCTGTCCGGCCCCCTCGACCCGTAGCCGGAGACGAAGGCGTAGACGAGACGAGGGTTCCTCGCGCGCACGTCGTCCGGCCCGATGCCGAGGCGCTCGACGACGCCCGGGCGGAAGTTGTGCGCGAGGACGTCCGCCGACTCGGCCAGGCGCAGGAGGAGCTCGCGCCCCTCCGGTTGCTTGAGGTCGATCGCGATCGACCGCTTGTTCCGGTTGAAGCAGATGAAGTTCGTCGCATCCCCGTCGATGAACGCGTTCCTGACCGGATGCGACCGGCTCCACTCGCCCGCCGGCGGCTCCACCTTGATCACGTCGGCCCCCCAGTCCGCTAGCCGCTGCGTACCCGCCGGGCCCGCGAGCGCAAGCGTGAGATCGACGATCCGGATGCCGTCCAGGGGCAGGCTCATCAGCGGCCCCTGAACGCGGGGGGTCGCTTCTCCATGAACGCCGCGATCCCCTCGTGCCGGTCCTCCGTCCCCAGGCAGACGGTGATCAGCTCCTCCTCGTACTGCATCCCTGCCTCGAGACCGGTGGAAAGCGAGGCCCGGGTAGCCGCTTTGGCCGCCTGGACCCCGATCGGAGCGTTCGCCGCGATCCGCTCGGCCAGCTCGAACGTGACGGCCTCGAGCTGATCCGGCTCGGCCACGCGCTGGACGAGACCGATCCGGTGCGCCTCGGCCGCGTCCACCGGGTCCCCGGTGAGGAGGATGACCGAGGCGTTCCCGAGCCCGCAGATCCTGGGGAGGAGCTGCGACGCGCCGCCGCCGCCGAGCCAGCCGAGCTTCACCTCCGGCGCGGCGAAGCGCGCCGCGGTGCTCGCGACGCGGATGTCGCACGAGATCGCCATCTCGAGCCCGCCGCCGTAGGCGGCGCCGTTGACCATCGCGATCGCGGGCTTGCGGAGGCCGAGCACGGCGTCGCAGTAGTCGAGTCGCTGGCGATAGGCCCAGGGCGACTCGTACTGATCGAGAGTGCCGATATCCGAGCCGGCAGAGAAGGTCCGCCCAGCACCGGTCAGGACGACGACGCGCACCGAAGCGTCGGCGTCCGCTCGGGCGCAGGCCCGGTGGAGCTCCTCCGCCATCGCGGGTGTCATCGCGTTCGCCTTCTCCGGCCGGGAGAGCGTGACGAGCGCAACTGCGCCCCGCTGCTCGTACTCGATCTTGCCCTCGCTCATAGGTCAACCTCCCTGCAAACATCCTCCCGAGCGAAGCGATGGGACAAGCTTTCTCCGCAGAAAATGCGCAGCATTTTCGCGGATAGCTCATGCCGGAACCTCCTCGCATCTGGCCGGACCCGACCGATCCTATATCATGGATCGTACAGGATGCTCGACTGTGGAGCGAGCCTGCCGGGACCTCGTGGTTCGAGCCGCGACGCAGCGACCAGGCGAAGTCCTAGAGCTCGGCCCGGACGATCTCGGCCCCGGCGACGAGCGCCCGAAGCTTCGCGAACGCGACATCTCGGGGTAGGTACTTCATGCCGCAGTCCGGGGCAGGCATGAGTCGCTCCGGCGGGACGAACTCGAGCGCCCTCCGGATCCTCTCCGCCACCAGCGCCGGCGCCTCGACCTCGAGGTCGCCATTCGAGACGACGCCGAGGATGATCGTCTTCTCGCGGATCTTCGCCAGGCTCGAGACGTCCAGCTTCGGCTGTGCGGCCTCGAGCGAGAGCTGGCGGACGGCGCAGTCGTTCAGCTCCTCGAGGAAGGAGTAGCCGGCCGGTTTGTCCTTGATGAAGTGTCCGTACCCGAAGCACATGTGGAGCGCCGTCTGGCCCTCGATCCCTTCGAGAGCGCGGTTGATCGCCTCGACGCCGTAGGCCCGTGCCCGCTCGGGGCGGGCCTGGAGGTAGGGCTCGTCGAGCTGGACGACGTCCGCACCGGCGGCGAAGAGCCCCCGCACCTCGTCGTTCACCGCGGCCGCGAAGTCGAGGGCCATCGCCCGCTCGTCCCCGTAGTGCTCGTCCTGCGTCTGTTGGGTCATCGTGAACGGGCCCGGGATCGTGATCTTGATCGGGCGATCCGTGTTACGGCGCAGGAACTCCACGTCCCGCACCTCGACCGGGCCGGTGCGGCGGATCGGGCCGACGATCCGAGGCACCGAGTTCTCGACCCCGCTTCGCTCGACGAAGACACCCGGGTTGTCGAGGTCGATCCCCGAGAGCGCGTTCGCGAAGCGGTTCGAGTAGCTCTCGCGACGGATCTCGCCGTCGGTGACGACGTCGATGCCGGCCCGCTCCATGTCGCGGATCGCGAGCACGGTGGCGTCGTCTTGGGCCTCCTCGAGGAAGCGCTCCGGGACGCGCCAGAGCTCGCGGGCGAGCGCGCGCGGCGGCGGGCGCTTCGAGAGGCCCTCCCGGTCGATGAGCCAATCGGGCTGCGGGTAGCTGCCGACGACCGTCGTGCGAAGCAGACCGTCTCTCATAGGCCAGCCTCTCCCTGAACATCCTCCCGAGCGCAGCGAAGGGACAAGCTCCCTCCGCGGAAAATGCACAGCATTTTGCGCGGATAGTTCACCGGGCCGTCCAGCCGCCGTCGATCACGAGCGCGCTCCCGGTGACGTAGGCCGCGTCGTCGCTCGCGAGGTACGCGATCGCCTTGGCGATCTCCTCGGCAGTCCCGAGCCGCCGCATCGGCTGACGCTCGACGATATCCCGGAGCGTGGCCTCAGGGTCGTCGCTCGCGGCAAGCAGCCGCTCGACCCAGGGCGTGTCGATCGAGCCCGGGCAGACGCAGGTGACCCGGATTCCCTGATGGACGTGGTCGATGGCCATGGCTCGGGTCAGGGCGAGGACGGCGCCCTTGGAGGCGCAGTACCCGGCCCGTTCGGCCATCGCGACGAGGGAGCCGGCCGACGCCACGTTGACGATGACGCCTCGCCCGCGCTCGATCATGCCGGGAAGGATCGCGCGGCAGCAGAGGAACATGCCCCGGACGTTGACGGCGAAGACGTCGTCCCAGAGCTCGAGCGGCGTCTCGAGGACGGTGTAGGGCGAGTTGATGCCCGCGTTGTTGACGAGCAGGTCGATGTGTCCGGCCCACTCGTACGCCCGCCCGACGGCCTGCTCGACCGCGTTCGGGTCGCGGACGTCGAGCACGAGGGCGAGCGCGTCGTCGAGCTCGTCGGCGGCCTCCTTGGCGGTCGCTTCGTTCCGATCGGTGGCGGCGACCCGGTAGCCGCGGTGGCCGAGCTCGCGGACGGTCGCACGGCCGATCCCCGAGCCGGCGCCCGTCACGAAGGCGACAGGCCGTTCGCCCGTCGCGGAGGGGTCGGCCGGCATCGCCCGCGTTTATACCTCGGATGACGCCCGGTGGCGAAGGTAGAGCCGCTCGAGCACGGCAGCCACGCTCGCGGGGCGCTCCCGCTCCCGGAGAGCCCGGGCCACGGCATGACCGGCCTCCTCCTGGAATCGTGGCCACCAGGCGGCACGGGGACGCACGTACGCAGCTTCGATCGTCGCACGCGTGCCGCTGAAGAAGCCGCCCGACGCGGCGTCGAGCGCGGGGTCGAGCCACGCCGAGCGGCTCGCGGGCTGGCCGCCGGCCGGGAAGATCACCGCCGCCTGTGCCTCGCGGCTCGTCGCCCACGCCGCGAACGCAGCGGCCTCGGCCGAAAGAGGGCTCGAGCTCGAGACTGCAAGCCCGGCCCCCCCGAGGACCGAGCCGGCCGGGCCCTGACCGGCCGACGGGATGTCGACGAAGCGAAGCCTGGTGCGCCTCGCAAGGTCGGGGCGTGAGTAGTTCGTATAGCCGAAGACGAGCGGCATGTAAGCGATCTCGTCGGAGTCGCTCATGCGGTCGAGCGCCCGCGGCGGGTTGAACCCGAGCGACTCCCCGTGGAGGAGCGGCACGAGGCCGGCGAGAAGCGACAGCGCCTGCTCGCCCGCATCGGTATCGGAGAAGAACGAGTCGCCGTCCGTGGCCGCGGCACCTAGGCTCGCGCACAGGGAGAGGAGGGAGCAGATCGCATCGGTCGGGTAGAGGGGAAGCGCAACCCGCTGGGGAAGCGCCTCGGCGAGCACACGCACCTCCTCCCATGTCTCCGGGGCGCGCTCTGCACAACGCGCGAGTAGGTCGTCGCGGGCCACGGCGACCTGGCACGCGGCGTCGACGGCGAGCGCCCACTGCCTGCCCGCGTAGGAATAGGAGTCGTGGCTTCGGCCCACGCTGTCAGCGGCGCGCTCGACCAGCACGGGCTCCGGCAGGAGCTCGTCGAGCGGTGCGAGGCAGCCCGTCTGCGCGGCGGTGCCGACGAACGGGTGGTCGATCACGAGCAGGTCGTAGCGGCGGGCGAGCTCCTCGAGCGGCTGGTCGTTGAACGCAGAGAGGGGACGGGCAGACCACTCGATGGCTATGCCGGGCCTGAGCTCACCCCAGGCCAGCGCGGCGGCGCGCATCGGCCCCATACAACGCGCGTGCTCCCATCCGATCCCCCTGAGACGGGCGCTGACGGGAAGCTCTATCCCTGCCCTCCGACTTCCTGCCCGTCAGGGGCCGGCGCAAGCGCGTAGAGCCCGAGCACGAACTCGTGGTTGCGGCTCATCATCCCGGCGAGGATCTCGCGGGCGGCCTCGGCGTCATGCCCCGCGATCGCTTCCACGAGCCGACGGTGCGCCTCGACGCTGAAGCGGAGATCGCCGAAGCGCCGGATCGCCGTCTCGGCGGCGAGCTCCATATCTTGCTTCAAGAGCGAGCGGATCTCGGTCATCGCCCGCACGAGGTAGCGGTTGCCTGAAGCCTCAGCGAGTACGACGTGAAACTCGAAGTCCGCGTCGAGGAACCCCTCCGGACGGGAAGC
>JBGPNP010000096.1:0-8463 GCA_041487575.1 Gaiellaceae bacterium
CAGATGGCGAACCCGAAGCACATCGCCCACTCGAGCGTCCTGAACATCCGCGTCAAGGACCTGAAGAAGATCGACGACCTGACGCTACAGGTGCCGCTCAAGAGCTCGGACGCCCGCCTCTTCGACCAGTTCGTCCAGCAGAACACCGTCATGGTGCAGGACGGGGAGACCGACTTCACGAAGCCGGTCGGCACCGGGGCCTTCATGTTCGAGTCCTTCACTGTCGGCGAGCGGAGCCTCTGCGTGAAGAACCCGAGCTACTGGGACCAGGGGAAGCCGTATGTCGACGAATGGGAGGACATCTCGATCGACGACAACTCAGCGCGCCTGAACGCACTCCTCGCGGGCGAGATCGACATGATGAGCCAGCTCGACTTCACGCAGGCGAGGGCGCACAAGGAGTCGGGCGACATCAATGTGATCGACGCCCCGAGCCCCGCGATCCAGGTGATCATCATGGCCGTCGACCTCGAGCCGTTCACGGACAACCGCGTGCGCGAGGCCTTCCGGCTGATCGCCGACCGCCAGGCGCTCATCGACGGGGCGCTCGCCGGCTTCGGCACCGTGGGGAACGACCTGGCGGGGAACGGGCTTCCGTACTTCGTCGACGCCCCGGCGCGGGAGCAGGACTTCGAGAAGGCGAAGTCGCTCCTCAAGGCGGCCGGCAAGGAGGGCCTCAAGGTCACGCTCCACACCTCCGACATCGTCCCGGGCTTCGTCGAGGCGGCCACCCTCTTCGCCCAGCAGGCGAAGGGCGCCGGCGTCACCATCGACGTGAAGAAGGAGCCCGCGAACGCGTATTTCGACACGTCGCTCCTCTACACGAAGCTCAACTTCGCCCAGTCCTTCTGGACGATGACGTCGCTGGGGACGTGGTATACGCAGGCGCTCTTCTCAGACGCCGTCTGGAACGAGACGCACTACCGCAACAAGAGCTACGACGCGCTGATCCAGTCCGCCCTCGGCGCTAAGACGACTGACGAGGCGACCCAGCTCTGGAACCAGGTGCAGCAGAAGCAGTACGACGAGGGCGGCTACCTCCTCTGGGCGAACCAGAACCTCGTCGACGCGGCCGCGAACAACGTCAAGGGGATCGTCCCGAGCTCGTTCTTCAACCTCGGCGGCTGGAACTACCGGGACGTCTGGCTGGAAAAGGCGTGACGGACTCGACCGCGACCTCCCCCGCCCCGCTCGCGGGGGAGGTCGCGCTGGTCACTGGCGCAAGCCGGGGCATCGGCCGAGCCGTGGCCTTCGAGCTCGCCCGGCTGGGAGCCGACATCGGGCTCGTCCAGCGTGGGGACGCGGCGGGGACCGCCGGGGCGATCGAGGGCCTCGGACGGCGGGCGCACGTCGTCCGCGCCGACCTCTCCGACGCCGAGGCCGGGAAGCGCGCCGTCGCGGAGGTCGCCGCTGCCCTGGGCCGCCTCGACGTCCTCGTCGCCAACGCAGGGACGATCCACCGGCAGGATGCGCTCGAGGTCTCGCTGGCCGACTTCCGGCGGATCGTCGAGCTGAACCTCGTCTCGGTGTTCGCCCTCTCGCAGGCGGCCGCACGGCGCTTCGTCGCGCAGGGAAGCGCCGGGCGCATCGTCCACGTCGCCTCCGTGCTCTCCTTCCAGGGCGGAATCAACGTCTGCGGGTACGCGGCGAGCAAGGGCGGAGTCGCCCAGCTCACGAAAGCGCTCGCGAACGAGTGGGCGCCACTCGGGATCAGGGTGAACGCGATCGCGCCCGGCTACGTCGCGAACGACCAGACGGCGCCCATTCGCGCCGACCCGAGGCGCTTCGCCGAGATCTCGGCCCGGATCCCGGCCGGCCGGTGGGCGACGGACGACGAGATCGCAGGCGCGGTCGGCTTCCTCGTCTCGCCGGCCGCGGCGTACGTGCACGGCCACGTCCTCGCCGTCGACGGCGGCTGGCTTTGCCGCTGACCTTCCCGCGAAAAATGCTCCGCATTTTCCGCGGGCATTGGTTAGCCCCGTCGCTTCGCTCGGGAGATTTGACCCCGTGAGCGAGCTTGCTGCGCCGGTCCCGGCGGCTCGGCGACGGCGTCCGCTCCTTCGCTTCGCGGCGCGGCGCGTTGCTGCGGCGATCGCGACGCTCTTCGTCGTCTCGATCCTCGTCTTCGCCGGGACGGAGGTCCTGCCTGGCGATGCCGCGAGCGCCGTGCTCGGGAAGACCGCGACCCCCGACCAGCTCGCTGAGATGCAGCACCTCATGGGTCTCGACCGGCCCGCACCGACACGGTATCTCGATTGGCTCGGCGGGCTCCTGACGGGCGACCTCGGCAACTCGGCGTCCGGCTTCGCGCAGGGCGGGACGACGCCGATCTGGGGTCAGATCAAAGGAAAGATCGGGAACTCGCTCACGCTTGCGGCGATCACGACGCTGCTCATGATCCCGCTCTCGCTCCTCTTCGGCGTGCTCGCCGCGGTGCACGCGGGCCGCCCCGTGGATCACGCCGTCTCGATCGCGTCCGTCGCGATCATCTCGCTCCCCGAGTTCATCATCGGGTCGCTGCTCATCCTCCTCTTCTTCGCCTGGCTCGACGTCCTCCCGCCCGTCTCGCTGATCCCGCCCGGGGACAGCCCGCTCGGGCACTCGAAGGCGCTCGTCCTCCCGGTGCTGACGCTCCTCGGCGCCTCGCTCGCCGCCTCGATCAGGATGGTGCGCGCCGGGATGATCGAGGCGCTCCGCACCGACTACGTGCAGATGGCGCGCCTGAACGGCTTTCGGGAGCGGGTCGTGGTCTGGCGCTACGCGCTTCGCAACGCGCTCGCGCCGAGCGTGCAGGTGTTCGCGCAGAACGTCCAGTACCTCGTCGGCGGCATCGTCGTCACCGAGTACCTCTTCAACTACCCCGGGCTCGGCAAGGAGCTCGTGGACGCGGTCGCCATCCGCGACGTGCGCGAGGTGCAGTCGGTCGCGATCCTCGTTGCCGCGGTCTACATCGGGCTGAACATCCTCGCCGACCTCCTCGTCGTCCTTCTCGTCCCCAAGCTCAGGACGCAGGAATGACGGAGCGGCTCCGCTTCGCCCGCACGCGGACCGGGGCGGTCGGGCTCGCCCTCCTGCTCCTCGTCGTCGGCATCGCGCTCTTCGGGCCCTTCTTCGCGCCCAACGCGCCCGACGCCCCGATCGGGATCCCGCTCACCGGCCCGGCCGGGGACGCGCCGCTCGGCACCGACTTCCTCGGCCGCGACGTCCTCTCGCGCGTGCTCTGGGGCGGGCGGAGCGTCCTCGGCCTCGCCGGGCTCGCGACCCTCCTCGCCTACGTCGGCGGAGCCACGGTCGGCCTCGTCGCCGGGCACGCCCGCTCGCTCCTCGACCCGGTGCTCATGCGTGGCGCGGACGTGCTTCTCTCCTTCCCGGCGCTCCTCTTCCTGCTCGTGCTCGTGACGGGTGTCGGGGCGAGCAAGGCGACGCTCGTGATCGGGGTCGCGGTCGTGCAGGCGCCGCTCGTCGCCCGGATCGTCCGCGCGGCCACGCTCGAGCAGTCGGTCCGCGGCTTCGTCGAGGCGGCGGTCGCCCGCGGCGAGCGGGCCTCGGCGATCCTGCGCCGTGAGATCCTGCCGAACATCGCCGCGCCGATCGCCGCCGACGCGCCGCTCCGCTTCACGTACTCGATCATCCTCGTCGCGTCCGTCAATTTCCTCGGCCTCGGGCTCCAGCCACCGGCCGCCGACTGGGCACTCATCATCAGCGAGAACCGCTCCGGCTTCGTGCTCAACCCCTGGGTCATCTTCGTGCCGGCGGCGCTCATCGCCCTGCTTACCATCTCGGCGAACCTCGTCGGCGATTCGATCGCGCGGACGCTCGGGGTCTCCGTCGGTGGGAGAGGCCGCACATGACGTATCCGCGAAAAATGCTGCGCATTTTCCGCGGGGGCTGGTTTGTCCCATCGCTTCGCTCGGGAGTGAGACCGAAGCTCGCCTGGACCGAGGCTGGTGTATGAGCCCGCCTCTGGTCGTCCGCGTCGAGGGGCTCCGGGTCGAGCTGGGCTCGGGCGCGCCGATCGTCGAGGAGGTCTCGCTCGAGGTGCACGCGGGCGAGGTACTCGGCCTGGTCGGTGAGTCCGGGAGCGGCAAGACGACGGTGGCGCTCGCACTCCTCGGGTACGCTCGGCCCGGCTGCCGGATCACAGCGGGAGCCGTCCAGGTGGACGGCGAGGGGCTTACGGGGCGGGGCGAAGCGGCGCTGCGGAGCCTTCGCGGCCGGCTCGTCTCCTACGTCCCGCAGGACCCCGGCTCCGCGCTCAACCCGTCGCTTCGCGTCGGCGCGGCCATCGGGGACATGGTTCGCGCCCACGCGCCCGGGCGCAATCCCGGGGAGGCGGCTTTCGAAGCGCTCGCGCGCGTTCATCTCCCGGGAGACCGGGCCTTCGCGCGCCGCTTTCCGCACCAGCTCTCGGGCGGGCAACAGCAGCGCGTGACGATCGCAACCGCCCTCGTCTGCGAGCCGCCCGCCGTCGTCATGGACGAGCCGACGACCGGCCTCGACGTCGTCACCCAGGCGCACATCCTCGAGGAGGTCGACCGCCTGCGAGCCGAGAGCGGCCTCGCCGTCGTCTACGTGAGCCACGACCTCGCCGTCGTCGCATCGATCGCCGACCGGATCGCGGTCATGTACGCGGGACGGGTCGTCGAGGAGGGGCCCGCGGCCGAGATCCTCGCCCGGCCGCGTCACCCGTACACGCGCGGGCTGATCGCCTCGATCCCGGACCACGTCGTGCCGCGGCGGCTGCACGGGATCCCCGGGGTGGCGACCGGTGTCGGAGACCGGCCTCGCGGCTGCGCCTTCGCGACCCGCTGCCTGCAGCGGGTCGCGCGTTGCGACGAAGAGATGCCCGAGCTCGAGCCCGCCTCGGCCGGACACCTCGTCCGCTGCTTCGAGTGGGCACGGACGCCGGCGCTCTCGCTCGAGGAGCCGGTGGGAACGCGCCACACTTCTCCCGGCACCGAGCCGCTCCTCGCCGTCGAGGGCCTCACCGCCGTCCATTCGAGCCGCGCGGGGACCGTCGTCGCGGCCGAGGACGTCTCGTTCGCGCTCGCGCCCGGGGAGTGCGTCGCGCTCGTGGGCGAGTCGGGCTCGGGGAAGACGACGATCGCGCGCTGCGTCGCCGGCCTCCACGTCCCGGCCGCGGGCCGGATCTTCCTCGACGGGAAGCCGCTCGCTCCCAAGGCGCGGGCCCGCACGCGCGAGGAGCGCCGCCGCGTCCAGATCGTCTTCCAGAACCCGTACGACTCGCTCAACCCGCGCCACCGCGTCGGCGACTCGATCAGTCGCCCGGCGCGCATCCTGCGCGGGCTCGACCGGCGCGAGGCCGAGGCGGAGGTCGCCGCCCTCCTCGGGCGCGTTCGCCTCCCGGCTGCCCTGGCCACACGCTTTCCCGGCGAGCTCTCCGTCGGAGAGCGCCAGCGCGTCGCGATCGCGCGCGCGCTCGCGGCCGCGCCCGACCTCGTCGTCTGCGACGAGATCACCTCCGCCCTCGACGTCTCGGTGCAGGCGGCCGTGCTCGAGCTGCTCGCCGAGCTGCGCGCCGAGCTCGGGCTTTCGCTCCTCTTCATCTCCCATGATCTCGGCGTCGTCGCAAGCGTCGCCGACCGCGTGCTCGTGCTCGAGCGGGGCATCGTCTGCGAGGAGGGCCCAGTGGGCGAACTCCTCGCCGCGCCCGCCCACGAGTACACGCGCCGGCTCGTCGCCGCGGCGCCCCGGCTTCCCGAACCCGTCCCGACAGGAGGTATGAGCTGATGCTCGAACAGGAGCCGATCGTCCCCACCGACCGCATCTCGGTCGTCTGGCAGGGGATCGACCACGTCGAGGGCCTGGCGATTACCGACGACGGCACCGTCTGGTGCGGCGGCGAGCTCGGCCAGGTCTACGTCGGCCGCCTCGACGGCGGGCCGGAGGAGATCGCACGGATCCCCGGGCGGACGGGCGGCTTCGTCCTCGACGCAGCCGGCAACGCCTACTGCTGCACCGACCTCGGCGTCTACCGGATCACGCCGGACGGCCAGGTCGACCTCGCCTCGGCGGGGTCTCCCGACCGGCCCGCGGTGCTGCCGAACCACCCTGCCTTCCTCCCCTCCGGCGTCCTGCTCTACACCGACTCCGGGAACTGGGGCGCGAACGACGGCTGCACGTTCGCGGTCACGCCCGACGGCGTCACCCGGGTCGCGGATACGAGCGCGGCGGCCTTCACGAACGGGAACACCGTCTCGCCGGACGGAGGCACCGTCGCGGTCGTCGAGTCGAGCCTGCCCGGCGTCTCCGCGTTGTCGGTCACCCCTGACGGCTCGCTCGTCGACCGCCGGGTGATCGCGGAGATGCCGGGCACGGTGCCCGACGGGGTCGCCTACGACTCCGACGGGCGGCTCCTCATCGCCTGCTGGGCGCCGGACGCCGTCTTCCTCCTCGAGACGAGCGGGGAGCTCCGCCTGCTCGCGCACGACCCGCTCCGGTTCGTGCTCCACGAGCCGACGAACGTCGCCTTCGTCCCCGGGACGAGGACGGTCGTGAGCGCGAGCTACGGCGAGCGCTACCTCTCCGTCTTCGAGCACGAGTCGGCCGGAGCGCCGCTCCCCCGCCCGGAGTTCCCCTGGAGGCCGTGACCGTCCGCGCCCGCAAACCGACTCGCGTCCGGCTCGAGGACGTCGCCCGCCAGGCGGGCGTCTCGAAGTCGATCGCCTCGCGCGTCCTCAACGCGTCCCCGGGGCTCTCCGTGCGGCCGGAGACGAGAGAGCGCGTGCTCGCGACCGCGCAAACGCTCCACTACCGGCCGCATGCAGCGGCACGCGGGCTCAAGCGAGCCGAGACCGGCGCACTGGGTCTCTTGATCCCGAACCTGACCATGCCCGTCTACGCGCAGATCGTGCGCGGGGCGGTGCAGCGAGCGCAGGAGCGGGACTTCGCCGTCCTTCTCGCCGAGGACCTCGACGCACAGGACGCGGACGAGGCACTCGCCGAGCTCGTGCGCACCGGACGGATCGACGGGCTCATCGTCGCCTCGGCCCGACCGGGGCATCCGCTCCTGCGCTCGCTGCGCAGGAACGGGATCCCCCACGTCTTCGTCAACCGGGCCGTGCCGGGCTCGAGGCGCAACGTGACGATGGACGACGCGCAGGCGAGCCGGGTCGCGCTCGGCCACCTCTGGAGCCTCGGGCATCGGCGGGTCGGGCTCGTCGCGGGCCCGGGGTCGAACGACCCGGCGCGCCGCCGGGCCCTCGGCTTCTCCGAGTCGGCGGCCGCGCTCGGGCTCGACGAGGCGCCCGTCGTCGAGGGCGCGTTCACCGAGCAGGGAGGGGCCGAGCTGACGCGGCACCTCCTCGAGCGCCACCCAGGTCTCACCGCCGTCTCAACCGGCGGCCTCAGCCAGGCGGTCGGCGCCCTCCACGCCGCCTCGGGCCTCGGGCTCTCGGTTCCCGACAACCTCTCGGTCATCTCGTACGACGACATGCCGCTCGCGGACTTCCTCTATCCGCCCCTTACGACCGTGCGCATGCCGCTCGCCGAGCTGGGCGCGGCCGGCGTGGACGCGCTCGTCGACCAACTCCTCGGGGCCGAGCCGCACGACGTCGTCATCGACACGGAGCCCGAGGTCGTCGTTCGCCGCTCGACCGCCCCACCCCGCGCCCGATGATCGTCCTACGCTCGCCCGAGCTTCTCGTGCGGCTCGACCCGGGCCACGGCGGCGAGATCCTCGACCTCGTCGACCTCGCGAGCGGGCGCCAGCTTCTCGGGCGACCGCCGTTCGGCTCGACCGAGCCCGTGGCCGGGGACCTCGACGAGGAGACCTGGACCGCGGCGTACCGCGGCGGCTGGCAGCTCCTCCTCCCGAACGCCGGGAACGCCTGTACCGTGGACGGCGAGCGGCACGGCTTCCACGGGCGCGCCTCGAACGACCCCTGGGAGGTGGTTGCGGCGGACGAGCGCTCGGCGACGCTCCGCTGGCGGGGACACGGTCTCGAGGTGGAGAGGCGCCTCGAGCTCGAAGACGGCGCGCTCGCGGTCTCGGTGGAGGCACGCGCCCCTGAGCGCCCCGCCCCGCTCGTCGCCCTCGAGCACGTCTCGGTCGGGCTCGAGCTGCTCGAGCCGTCGGTCGAGATCGAGCTCCCCGCGGGGCTCGCCTACGAGCTGAACGAGACCGAGGGGCCGCCGCTCCCTCCGCCCGGCGCCCCACGCTGGCCCAACGTCCTCCTCCTCGACGGCTCGGTCGAGCGCGCCGACCGCTGGCCGCTCGCGCAGGAGCGGAGCCGCCTGCTCGCCGTCGCCGACCTTCCTGAGGGGCGGGCGGTCGTCCGGAACGCCGCCCGTGGCGCCGGGCTCGAGCTCCGCTGGGACGCCGAGTTCCTCCGGCACCTCTGGCACTGGCACGACGTGCGCGTGTTGGGCGGGCCTTGGCGCGGGCAGGCAGAGATCCTCACCCTCGAGCCGACCTCCGTCCCGCACTCGCTCGGCCTCGCG
>JBGPNP010000097.1:0-8407 GCA_041487575.1 Gaiellaceae bacterium
GCCGGCGGCAACCTCGCCTCCGCGATCTCGCTCGCGGCGCGCGATGCCGGCGGGCCGCGCCTCGCCGCCCAGGCGCTCGTCTACCCGGTGCTCGGCACGGACGTCGACAACGAGTCGTACCGCACGAACGCCGAGGCGCCCATGCTCAGCCGGGACGAGATGATCCACTACCTCGAGGCCTACCTCGGCGACGCCCGCGAGGATCCGGAGCCCTACGCGATGCCCCTCGCAGCAGAGGCTCTCGAGGGGCTCGCGCCGGCGCTCGTCCACACGGCCGAGTACGACCCACTGCGCGACGAGGGCAAGCTCTACGCCGATCGCCTCGCCGCGGCCGGGAACGACGTCGTCTACCGCTGCGCGGCGCGCATGATCCACGGCTTCCTGCGCGCGCGCCTCGCCGGCCCGGCCGCGCGGGCCGAGTTCGACGCCCTCTGCAGCTTCCTGCGCCGGCACCTCGCCTGACGACGCCGGTCCTCGCCGCCGCGCGGCGCCGGACGCGCTCAGCGTGCGGAGGCCTTGCGCTTGAGCGCGTCCCGCACCGAGGCGGCGGTGACGCGGAGCGCACGTTCCTCCGCCTCCTCCGCCAGGAAGCCGAGCAGCGTGATCGTGTCGGCGTGCGGGGAGCCGTTCCGGAGGCAGAGGACGGCCAGCCTCCGGACGGCGGCGTTGGGGTCGGCGTTCGCCAGCGAGTGCAGGAGCGGGCGCACCGAGTTGACGAGCCCCGGCTGCCCGCGCGACATGAGCTCGATCGAGAGCATGGCCGCCCCGCGGCACGACGGGCTGTCGTCCTCGAGCCCGCGGCGCAGGAGCTCGGTCTTCTGCATGAAGCGGAGCTGACCGACCGCGCGGTAGCCGACGACCCGCTCACGGAAGTCCTTGCTCCGCACGGCCGCCTCGACGTCGTCCGCGACCTCGCGCCGCAAGTCGGCGAGCGCGCGCTCGTCGGTGAGCTCGGCCCCGCGGGCGGCGGCCTCCGCGAGCGTCACCGGGAGCCGACCGGGTACGCGCGCCGAGCCGGCCCGACGTACTCGGAGTTCGGGCGGATCAGCCGGTTGTCCCGGTGCTGCTCGATCACGTGCGCCGACCAGCCCACCACCCGGCTGGCGACGAAGAGCGTCGTGAAGACGTCGGTCGGGATGCCGAGGTAGTGGTACGTCGACGCGGAGTAGAAGTCCACGTTCGGGTAGAGGCCCTTCTCCTCGAGGACGATCTCCTCCATCCGCCGGGACATCTCGTACCAGTCCGGCTCGCTCCCGTCGGCGCGCTCGGAGAGGGCGCGCGCGTACTCCTTCAGGATCGCCGCCCGCGGGTCCATCGTCTTGTAGACCCGGTGCCCGAAACCCATGATGCGCTGCTTCTCGACGAGCCGGCGATGGATTTCCTCGTCCACCTGCTCGACCGAGCCGACGGCCTCGAGGGTCTTCATCACCTGCTCGTTCGCGCCCCCGTGCAACGGGCCCTTGAGCGCGCCGATCGCGCCGACCACGGCCGAGTGCATGTCGGAGAGCGTCGAGGCGATCACCCGCGCCGTGAAGGTGGATGCGTTCATCTCGTGGTCGGCGTGCAGGATCATGGCCACATCGAACGTCCGCGCCTCCTCGGGGGTCGGCCGCGCGCCGCGGAGCATCGTCAGGAAGTTCGTCGCGTAGTCGAGCTCGGGGTCCGGCTCGACCGGCTCTTTGCCCTCGCGCCGGCGCTGGTAGCGGCCGATGAGCGTCGGGATCTTCGCGATCAGACGCAGAGCCTTGCGCTGGTTCGCGCCTTCCTCGTTCGAGTCCTTGTCCGGATCGTCGAACGAGGTGGCCGAGACGGCCGTCCGGAGCATCTCCATGGGCTTCGCGTCCTGGGCGATGAGGTCGACCACCTGCGCCGCCTCGCCGGAGACCACCCGGGCGGCCGCGAGATCGGACTTGAACGCCTCGAGCTCGGACGAGCTCGGCAGATCGCCGCGCAAGAGGAGGTAGGCGACCTCCTCGTAGCTCGCGTGCTCGGCGAGGTCCCGGATGTCGTAGCCGCGGTAGACGAGGATGCCCTTCTGGCCGTCGATCGAGCAAAGCTCGGAGCGGGCGACGACGATGCCTTCTAGTCCGCCTTTGTCAGACATCGGCCGCATCGTACCGAACGACCACGAGTAGAATGCGCGCCGCCCGTGGCCCACAGAGTCACCCTCATCCCCGGGGATGGAACCGGTCCCGAGCTCGCGGAAGCGACCCGTCGGGTGCTCGAGGCGACGGGCGTCGAGTTCGACTGGGACGTCCAGGAAGCCGGCGCCGACGTCATGGCCCGCTACGGCGGCAACCCGCTCCCCGACCACGTCCTCGAGTCGATCAAGCGCAACGGCGTCGCCATCAAGGGGCCGATCACGACCCCGATCGGCGTCGGCTTTCGCTCCGTCAACGTCTCCCTCCGCAAGAGCCTCGACCTCTTCGGCCAGGTCCGCCCGTGCAAGAGCTACCCGGGCGTCCGCTCGCGCTACGAGGGCGTCGACCTCGTCATCGTCCGCGAGAACACCGAGGACCTCTACGCCGGCATCGAGTTCGACGAGGGCGCCGAGAACACCCGCGAGCTGATCGACTGGATCGCAGCCCACGGCCACCCGCGCATCCGCGAGGACGCGGGCATCTCGATCAAGCCGATCTCGATCACGGGGACGCGCCGGATCGTGGAGTTCGCCTTCGACTACGCGCGCGCGAACCGCCGGCGCAAGGTCACGGCCGTCCACAAGGCGAACATCATGAAGTTCACCGACGGGCTCTGGCTGCGGGTCGCGCGCGAGGTCGCCGCAGAGAACCCGGACATCGAGTTCGAGGACCGCATCGTCGACAACCTCTGCATGCAGCTCGTCGGGCGGCCGGAGGAGTACGACGTGCTCGTGCTCCCGAACCTCTACGGCGACATCGTCTCCGACCTCGCCGCCGGCCTGATCGGCGGGCTCGGGCTCGCGCCCGGGGGAAACTTCGGCACGCACGCCGCGGTCTTCGAGCCGACCCACGGCTCGGCGCCGAAGTACGCCGGCCAGAACAAGGTCAACCCGATGGCGATGATGCTGTCCGGCGTCATGATGCTCCGGCACCTGAAGGAGCGCGAGGCGGCCGACCGGCTGGAGGCGGCCACCGCGGCCGTCATCGCCGAGGGGAAGTCGGTCACCTACGACATGAAGCCGGCCCGCGACGACCCGACCGCAGTCGGGACGAGCGAGGTCGCGGACGCGATCATCGAGAGGCTCTCCCGGCTGGTCGCCGCAAGAGCCTGAGTGGAGGAGAAGGAGATGCCGAAGGCAGCCCGTGCTACGTATCGGACTCGTGCGCGCCGCGGAGGTGACCGATGAGGGCGAAGATCACCGTCGTCGGCGCCGGGCACGTCGGAGCCACAGTCGCCCAGGAGGTCGCCCGGCGCGACTACGCGGACGTCGTCCTCGTCGACATCATCGAAGGGCTGCCGCAGGGCAAGGCGCTCGACCTGAACCAGGCCGGACCGGTGCTCGGCTACGAGCCGAGGATCGTGGGCGCGAACGGCTACGACGAGTCGGGCGGGTCGGACGTCGTCGTCATCACCTCGGGGAAGCCTCGCGCGCCCGGGATGAGCCGCGACGACCTCGTGACGACGAACCAGTCCATCGTCGCGGCGGTCACCGCCCAGGCAGTCGCGAAGTCGCCCGACGCGATCGTCCTCGTCGTCACGAATCCGCTCGACGCCATGTGCCACGTCGCGAAGGACGCCTCCGGCTTCCCCAAGGAGTTCGTCTTCGGTATGGCCGGCATCCTCGACACGGCGCGCTTCCGCACGTTCATCGCCTGGGCGACCGGGGCCTCTACGCGCGACGTGCAGGCGATGGTGCTCGGCGGTCACGGCGACCAGATGGTGCCGGTGGTCTCGTCGACGACCGTCGGCGGCGTTCCGCTCCGGCAGCTCCTCTCGGACGAGACGATCGGCGCGCTTGTCGAGCGGACGCGCAAGGGGGGCGGCGAGGTAGTGAACCTCCTCGGCACATCGGCCTGGTATGCGCCGGGAGCTGCCGTTGCAGAGATGGTGGATGCGATCGTCCTCGACCAGAAGCGCGTCCTTCCCTGCACGGCGTACCTCGAGGGCGAGTACGGCATCGACGGGCTCTACATGGGCGTCCCGGTCAAGCTCGGCGCGGCCGGGGTCGAGGAGGTCGTCGAGCTCGAGCTCACGGCCGACGAGCAGGCGGAGCTGGAGAAGTCGGCCGCGGCGGTGCGCGAGGTCGTGGCGGTGCTCGCCCGCTCCTAGCCGCCGGCCTACTTCAGCCGGCCGAAGAGGACTCTCCCCACGGGAGGCCGTGGTCGAGCGGCAGCTCGACCACGAAGCGAGCAACGACTGGCAGCGACGAGGTCCATGGGCGACGGCCGTCCTCGCCCGGCGATTCCGCGGGGCGCACGGCGATGGAAAGCCTCCTCGCTGCCTGGGGCGGACGTCGCTGGAGCCGGGTCGTCGTCCGTCACGGCGCCCGCCGGGGCCACTCGAAGTCGTGCCAGAAGGTCGGGAAAGGCTCGTCGCTCGTGTCGTCTGTGACCTCGGCAACGGGCAGATTCGGGCCGAACGGCGATCGGGCTCGCAAGGGCGGCGCCACGGATACTCGACCCTCACGTGTGGACGGAGAAGCGTGATGCCGTCGAATGTGACGTGGCGGCCGCCGATGTCCACCTCGACTGCTGGCGAGATCGGGATGTGCAGCTTCCGAGGCTTGGCCATGAGGCTGAACGACGATCCAGGGGTCGCCTACATACGGACCGTCGAGTCGAGCCAGCGCTCGAACATGCTGCGCCCGTGCGAGAGCATGCGGGGCGCTCCGGCCTCGATCTCGCGGACGAGCCCCGGCAGCGATCCCGGCCCTCGCACGCGGTCGAGCGCTTCCGCGTACGCCGGCACCGAGGCCCACTCGCGTGCCATCGCCACCGAGACTTCGAGGTGGAACTGGACGCCGTATGCCTTGCCCCAGCGGAAGGCCTGGTTCGGGTAGGCGGGCGAGCCCGCAAGCCGGACCGCACGGTCGGGCAGGTCGAACGTGTCGCCGTGCCACTGGAGCGTCAGGAGCTCGGTGGGAAACCCGGCGAACACGGGGTCGGCAAGCGCCTCCTCTGTCAGGGAGACGGGCAGGAGGCCGACCTCGGGCTCGGACCCGGCGTAGACCCTGGCCCCGAGACTCGCCGCGAGGAGCTGCACCCCGAGACAGGCGCCCCAGTACGGCGTGCCGGCGCGCACGGCCTCGGCGATCAGACGCTTCTCGTCCGCGAGCCAGGGAAGCTCCTCCTCGTCGTTCGTGCTCATCGGCCCGCCCATGGCCACGATCGCGTCGAAGCCGCGCCAGTCGGGGAGCGGATCGCCCTCGTCGAGCTCGACCCGGTGGATCGACGCGCCACGCTCGTGGAGAACGTCCTCGTAGACGCCGGGCGGCTCGCAGGCGATGTGCTGGAGGACGAGGACGCGCACGCGGCGTGGGAGCTTACGCTCGGCGCAGCGCGTGCGGGCTACGATCGTCCGACGTGGTCGCGTCTCGCGTCTTTCGCCGGTCCCTCGTGGCCGGCCTCCTCGTCCTTGGGATCGTCGTCGCGGTCCTCTGGGTCCTTCCGTCCGGCTACTACATCTTCCTGCCCGACCCGGCGCTCTCGGCGGACGCCGTCGTCCAGGTCCCCGGCGAGAAACGCGGCCGGGAGAAGGGCGGCATCTACTTCCTCGAAGTGCACATCCGCAAGGCCAGCCTGCTCGAGCGTCTGATCCCGAGCATCCACAAGGGCGCCTCGATCGTCCCGGCACGCGTCTACAACCCCGAGAAGCTGAGCCCCGGCAGGCTCCATGAGCTCAGCCTCGACGAGATGTCCACCTCGCAGATCGTCGCGATCGCCGTCGCACTTCGCAGCCTCGGCTACGAGGTGCCCGCACAAGGGGCCGAGGTCGTCGCAGTCCGGGACGGCTATCCGGCGGCCGGGAGGCTCCATGCCGGCGACGTCATCGTCGCCGCGCGGGGCGTTCCAGTCTCCTCTCCCGAGGAGCTTGTGCGCGCGATGGAGCCGGTGAAGCCGGGCCAGACCGTCTCGCTCCGGCTCTTGCGGAGGGGGAAGCCGCAGGAGCTCGCGCTCCGCACGCGACCCGCTCCCGACGAGCCCGGTCGAGCCATCTTCGGGATCGCCGTCCAGCCGAAGCTGAAGTTCCCGCTCGACATCAGGATCAACGCCGGAGGCATCGGCGGCCCGTCCGCCGGCCTCGCCTTCGCGCTCGACGTCGTCGACGAACTCGACGGCGACCTGGACAAGGGGCGGAAGGTCGCCGTGACGGGGGCGCTCGAGCTCGACGGCACCGTCGACCCGATCGGCGGGATCAAGCAGAAGACGTTCGGCGCCCGCGAGTCCGGAGCGAGCGTCTTCATCGTGCCGAAGGAGAACGCGGCGGAAGCCCGCCGCTATGCAGACGGTCTCACGATCGTCCCGGTCGTCTCCTTCCGTCAGGCGTTGTCGTACCTGCGAACATCGTAGTTGCCAGATCAGACGACACTAGCGTTGTCTCGCGAGGCAAACGCCCGTTGACGCAGATGGCAAAACCCGGAATTTGCACGAAGTTCTTTCGAGTTCGTCCTTCATGAGACGGGCGGCGGAGCCTATGATTTTGGCCCGCAGGACCGATGACGAGCCGACCAGAGCCCACCTGTGACGAGTGCTTTTTCCGCCGCGCCGACCTCTGCGCGATCCCGGGCAACAAGCCCTGCCCGACCTTTCGCGCGTGCAAGGCCGATCGGCTCTCGCCGCCCGCTCAGCCGAGGCTGATCCCCCGCCCGCAGCCGGTCCTGCAGCCGGCGAGCGCGGCGGCGTAAGAGCTCGTTTCGGAAGGGCGACTCGCTGCCGGGGTGCGGTGGGCGGTGCCAGGCAAGGACGCAGGGGGGCGCCCGTGAAAGGCCCGACATGGGCGCGACCGAGGACGCGGCATCGCGCCGTGCAGCGAGGCCGGCGGCGCAGTGCTTCGTTCTGAAACGGGCGCCGTAGGCCGAGCGCGTCAGGCCGCGACGGCAGCCGCCTCGCGCACGAGGGCCGCGAGGCGTCCGACGCCTTCGTGGATCTCGTCCACAGAGGGGAAGCTGAAGGCGAGCCTGGCCGACTCCTCGCCGCGTCCGTCGGGGTAGAAGTCGCTCCCCTTGACGAAGGTGACGCCACGCTCCGTGGCGCGCGCGAGGAGGTCGTCGGCGCGGACGCCCGGCGGAAGATCGAGCCAGAGGAAGTAGCCGCCCTGCGGGCGACTCCAGGAGGCGCCGGCCGGGAGCTCCCGCTCGAGCGCCTCGAGCATCGCATCGCGCCGGGCGCCGAGCGCGGCGCGCGTCCGCGCGAGGTTCGGCTCGAAATGCCCTTGCCGCACGAACTCGTACAGGGCGCCCTGGACGAAGATGGGCGCCGAGACGTACGTGTCGGTCGCTAGTGTCTCGACCGGCTTGAAGAGCGGCTCCGGCAGGACGACGTAGCCGACGCGGATGCCGGGCGCGATCGTCTTCGAGAACGACGACGAGAAGATGACGCGACCGCCGGTCAGCTCGTACAGGCTCGGGAGCGGCTCGCCCTCGAAGCGGACGAGCCCGTAGGGGTCGTCCTCGAAGACGAGGAGGTCGTGCTCGGCGACGAGCTCCGCGAGCCGGAGACGGTTCTCGAGCGAGAGCGTCCGGCCGCTCGGATTCTGGAAGGTCGGGATGATGTAGAGAAGCTTCGGAGAGCCGTGGCGCTCGATCGACTCGGCGAGCGCTTCGACGTCGAGACCGTCCTCGGCGAGCGCAATCGCCTCGATCTCGGCCCCGGCCCGCTTGAGGGCCTTCAGCGTCCGGTCGTAGCTCGGCGCCTCGATGACCGCGCGCCCGCCCGAAGCGAAGAGGTGGCGGACGACGAAGTCGAAGCCCTGGAGCGACCCGCTGGTCACCACGACCTGCGCCGGGTCGGCGCCGTGCCGCGCGGCGATCCACTCGCGCAGCGGCAGGTAGCCCGCCGCGGCGCCGTAGTTCAGAATCGCGCGCCCGTCGCGCTCGACGGCCGCACGCGCGGCCTCTCCGAAGAGGTCGACGGGGAGGATGTCGGGCGAGGGAATGCCGCGGGCAAAGGAGATCATGGTCATCGGCCGGAGTGTAGCGGCGGGCATCGCCCCGGCTCACAGCCTCGGTTGCGGCTTCCCTTCAGCGGCTCGCCAGCGTTCCGTCAGCGCTGCGAGCGATCGTCGGTCATCGTCGAGGACCGAGGAGACGATCATGATCCGTCGAGCGGGTCGTGTCGGTAGAAGTGGTGTAACGGTGCCCGCGTAGCGATCGGGGGGAAGGTTCCGGCTACCGCGGGCCCCGGACTCGTCGGTTCCACCACGAATCGACGAGGGGAGCACCAGGATGGCCGGAGACGGAAGGATGACGTTTGAGGATGTCGTCGCC
>JBGPNP010000098.1:0-8407 GCA_041487575.1 Gaiellaceae bacterium
CCAGCACCTCGGGCCGCGCGCGATCCGCTCTGCCGCCTGCAACTTCCGCCCCCTGCACCTGCGCTTCGGGATCGATCCCTGGAAGGCGTGCCGGATCCACGACGTCGGCGACGTCGTCATGCCGAACTTCATGGTCTCCGACCTCGCCGTGCGCGAGATCGAGGCCTGGTTCCGAGCAATCGACGCCGCGGGCGCACACCCCCTCGCCGTCGGCGGCGACCACAGCATCACGCTCCCGATCCTGCGGGCAGTCGCCGGCGCCGGAGCGAAGGTCGGACGGCCGGTCGCGCTCGTGCACTTCGACGCGCACTACGACAGCTTCGACCGCATGCCAACCTGGTTCGGAGTCGTCGACTCCGCCGGCCACTGGGCGAGCAAGGCCGTCCACGAGGGGCTCGTCGACGCGACGAGGAGCCTGCTCGTCGGCCGCCGCGGCCCGCTCTCGGCCTGGGGGCAGACGAACGTCTCCGAGGAGCTCGGCTACCGCGTCATCCACAAGAGCGACTTCGACGACCTCGGCGTCGACGGAACCGTTTCGGCGATCCGCGAGCGGGTCGGCGACCTCCCGATCTACGTCACCTTCGACCTGGACGTGCTCGACCCGTCCGTCGCGCCGGCGGTCTCCAACCTCGCGATCGGCGAGGACGGGCTCACGATGACCCAGGCGACTCGGCTCCTGCAGGGGCTCCGCGGCCTCGAGGTGATCGGCGGCGACGTCGTCTGCATCATGCCGACGAAGGACAGCCCGAACAACATCACCGCCCTGAACGCGGCGGCGATCCTGTTCGAGCTCGTCAGCCTCCTCGCGGACCGGCTCGGCGGTACCGGCGGGTAGCGGAAGAGCCGCGCCGGAGGCCTGGCTTTTTCGGCACAGCGTCGTAGACTAGGGCGCCCGAACAGCGGGTCACAGCGAGCGGAGGAGAGAGCAATGGCCCCCCACGGTGACAGGGTCGAGACACTGGTCGACGAGCTGCGCGCGAGCCGCATCGACCGGCGACAGTTCGTCATGCGCGCGGCCGCGCTCGGACTCTCGGGGAGCGCCGTGAGCGCGCTGCTCGCGGCCTGCGGCGGAGGCGGCCAGGAAGCAGCGCCGCCGCCCCCGGCGGCCACGGGCGCGGCCGCGAGCACCGGCGCTGCCGCCGCGCCGCCCCCCGAGGCTGCCCCCCAGGGCGGAACCCTGCGCATCCGCCTCCTGAACGACGTCATCAACCTCGACCCGCCCTTCTTCCCCGCCTCGGCCGACGAGAACAGCATGTACTCCGTCTACGAGGGGCTGATCACGTACAAGCCCGGCACTTGGGAGATCGTGAACCAGCTCGCCGAGACGTTCGAGCCCTCGGCGGACGGCCTCCAGTTCCACTTCACGCTCAAGCAGGGCATCCCGTTCCACGGCGGGTACGGGGAGCTCACGGCCGACGACGTCAAGTTCTCCTTCGAGCGCACCGCCGGGCTCTCGAAGCCGAAGATCGACTCGCCCTACAAGGGCGACTGGGTGGCGCTCCAGGAGGTCAAGGTCGCCGGCAAGTACGAGGGCACGATCGTCCTCAAGGAGGTCTTCGCCCCGATCATGGCGACGACGCTGCCCGTGTTCTCCGGCTGGGTCGTCTCGAAGAAGGCGGTCGAGGACCGCGGCAAGAAGTACGCGACGAACCCGATCGGCACCGGCCCCTACGAGTTCGTCGAGTGGAAGCCGAAGCAGCACGTCAAGCTGAAGAAGTTCGCCGACTACGGCGGCGCGTCGTCCGACTTCATCCCCGCGCAGTGGGACGAGATCGTGCTCGTCCCGATCGACGAGGACAACGCCGCCGACATCGCGCTCGAGTCGGGCGAGATCGACTTCGCCCAGATCTCCCTGCCCTCGATCGACCGCTGGCAGAAGAACGGGGACTACACGGTCCAGAAGCGGACGACGCTCGACTACAACTGGGTCGGCATGAACATCGAGAACCCGAAGCTCAAGGACGTGAACGTCCGGCAGGCCATCCGCTACGCGATCGACGTGCCCTCCATCATCGAGGCCGCCTTCGAGGGCCGCTGGGAGCGGGCTTCGGCCATCCTCCCGCCCGGAATGCCGATCGGCTACTGGAAGGACGCCCCGATCTACGAGCGCAACCTCGACAAGGCGAAGGGCTTCCTCGCCAAGGCCGCGAACCCGCCGACGGAGCTCGAGTTCAGGCACGCTCCGGAGACGGGCGCGAAGGAGACCGCCGAGATCGTCCAGGCCAACCTGGCGGACATCGGGATCAAGGTCACGATCAAGCAGCTCGACAGCTCCGCCTACTACGCGCTCGAGAAGAAGGAGCTCCGAAGCCGGGAGCTGATGTACGTCGGCTACATCTCGAGCCCCGACCCGTGGTGGTCGATGGAGTGGTTCACCTGCGAGCAGATCGACGTCTGGAACTGGATGTACTGGTGCAACGACGAGTTCGACCGGCTGAACAAGGAGGCTCTGAAGACGACCGACCAGGCGAAGCGAAACGACCTCTACATCCAGGCGCAGAAGCTCTGGGACGAGGCTGTGCATACGGTCTGGCTCGCCTGGCCGACGTACTACTTCGCGGGGAAGAAGAGCCTTCAGCCGGGGCTCAGGCTCGACGGGAGGATCCTGCCCTCGGCGTTCACGACGGCGTAGCGGTCGAGTTGCGGTAGCGGGGGTCTCCGCGTGCTCAGGTACCTCCTGAAGCGCTTGGCGATGACGTTCGCCGTCGTCGTCCTGCTCATGGTCTTCCTCTCGGTGCTCGTCCACCTCATTCCGGGAGACCCTGTGAAGACGATCCTCGGGCCGCGCTCGAGTGAGGACCTCGCTCGGACGGTCCGGAAGGAGATGGGGCTCGACGACCCCGTGTCGGTCCAGGTGTGGGACTTCGTCACGCACGCCTTCCGTGGCGACCTCGGGCACGACTTCGTGAGCCAGCTGCCGGTGACGACGCTGATCGGCGACCAGCTCCCCCACACGATCGTGCTCGCCTTCTCGAGCCTCCTGCTCGCGATCCTGATCGGGGTTCCGCTCGGCGTCTACGCGGCGACACGCCCGAACTCCTGGGCCGACCGCCTCACCGGGCTCGTCTCGATCTCCTTCATCACCGTGCCGGCCTACGTCGCCGGCCTCTTCCTCCTCATCGTCTTCGCCGTCAAGCTCCACGTCCTGCCGGCGATCGGCGCCGGCGACTTCTCGCACCCGATCGACTACCTGAAGCACCTCGCGCTCCCGTCCGTGGCTCTCGCCGTCACGTGGATCGGCTACTTCGCCCGCCTCGTCCGGGCGAGCATGCTCGAGGTCATGTCCGCGAACTACATCCGGACGGCGCACGCCTTCGGCCTGCGCGAGCGGGTCGTCTTCTACCGCTACGCGCTCAAGAACGCGATCATCCCGACCATCGCCGTCCTCGGTGTCGGCCTCGGGAGCCTCATGGGCGGGGCGGTGTTCGTCGAGGTCGTCTTCGCGCGCCCGGGTCTCGGCAGCCTCGTCGTCGACTCGATCCAGACCCGCAACTTCCCGATCGTCCGCGGGAGCGTCCTCGTGATCGCGCTCCTCTTCGTCCTCGCGAACCTGCTGGCCGACCTCTCCTACCGCTTCCTCGACCCGCGCATCCGGGTGGAGCGGACGGGCAGCTAAGTGGTCGCCACCGCAAATACGGCCCCGTCTTGCCGGCTGCAAACCGGCGCATGCCGTCGTCCTCGGTCGGCCACATACCGCTTTGGTATGCGGCCTCCCTGCGTCCTTGACCTGCTTGGTTTTTGCGCGGCAACCCGAGACCGTACTTACGGCGGAGACCACTAAGCGATGGCGGTCAGCGCCCCGGCGGCCCGGCTGCGCGTCGCGTCCCTCGGGCCGCTCGGGAAGGCGCTCTCCCTGCTCCGCGACGTCGCGAGCCGACCGGCCGGGGCCTTCGGGCTCGCCGTCGTGGGTGGGCTCCTCGTCGTCGTCGCATTCGCGCCGTTGATTACCCCGTACGACTACACGCACCAGGACATCGTCCACCGGCTGCAGGGGCCGTCGTGGAGCCATCTCTTCGGGACCGACCAGCTCGGACGCGACCTCCTATCGAGGCTCATGTTCGGCGCGCGAGTCGCCCTCGGCGTCTCCGTCCCGGCCGTGCTCGGCGCGCTGCTCATCGGGCTCGTCCTCGGCGTCGTCGGGGGCTACGCGGGCGGGTGGGTAGACAACACGATGATCGTGATCATGGACGCGCTTCAGGCGTTCCCCGCCGTCATCCTCGCTCTCGCGCTCCTCGCGCTCCTCGGGGCGTCGCTGCGGAACGTCATCGTCGTCATCGTCGTCGCCTTCGCGCCGAACTACGCGCGCGTCGCGCGGGCGCTTGTCCTCGCGGCGAAGCAGAACCCGTACGTCGAGGCCGAGCGGTCGCTCGGCGCGAGCGACCCCCGGATCGTCTTCGTCCACATCCTCCCGAACATCCTCGCGCCGCTCTTCATCCTCCTCGCGATGGACATTCCGAGCGCGATCACCGTCGAGGCGGGGCTGTCGTTCCTCGGCCTCGGCGTGCAGCCGCCGACGCCGTCCTGGGGCGTCATCCTCCAGGACGGCTTCCAGCGCGTCTTCCAGGACTACTGGCCAATCCTCTGGGCCGGCGTCGCGCTCATGGTGACGACGCTCGGCTTCACGTTCCTCGGCGAGACGCTCCGCGACGTCGTCGACCCGAAGCTCGCCGGCCTGCGCAGATGGCGCCGAGCATGAGATACCCGCGAAAAATGCTTCGCATTTTCCGCGGGGGAAGGTTGCCCCTTCGCTCCGCTCGGGAAGATGTTCTCGGCATGGTTGGCCAATGAACGAGCCGCTGCTCGAGGTCGAGGGGCTCGAGGTCGTCTACCACGTCCGCGGCGGGACGCTCCCGGCGCTCCACGACCTCACGTTTGACGTTCGCCCGGGCGAGATCGTCGGGATCGTCGGGGAGTCTGGCTGCGGGAAGTCCACGCTCAGCTCGGCTCTCCTGCGCCTCCTGCCGTCGAACGGGGAGATCACCGGCGGCCGTGTCCGCTTCAAGGGGCTCGAGCTGCTCGGGCTCGGCTCCGAGGAGATGCGGCGGCTGCGCGGCTCCGAGCTCGCCATGATCTTCCAGGATCCGCTCACGAGCCTGAACCCGACCTTCACGGTCGGGACGCAGATGCTCGACGTCCAGCTCGCCCACCGGCGGCGCGGCGCCCGCGGCGAGCTGCGGCGGCGGGCGGCCGAGATGCTCGGCCAGGTCGGGATCCCCGACGTCGCCGAGCGGCTCGACGACTACCCGCATCAGTTCTCGGGCGGCATGCGCCAGCGGATCATGATCGGGATGGCCCTCCTGCTCGAGCCCGCGCTCCTCATCGCGGACGAGCCGACCTCCGCGCTCGACGTGACGCTCGAGGCGCAGATCCTCGAGCTCGTCCGGCGCCTGCGGGAGGAGCACGGGACCGCGATCCTCTTCATCTCCCACGACCTCGGCGTGATCGCGCAAATCTGCGACCGGGTCGTCGTCATGTACGCGGGCCGCGCCGTCGAGGAGGGCGACGTCATCTCGATCTTCGAGCGCCCGCTCCACCCGTACACGCAGGCCCTGCTTGCTGCGATTCCCTCGCACCGGCGGCGCGGCGAGCCGCTCGCCTCGATCCCGGGGCGCGTGCCCGCCCTCTCGGCGCTCCCGCCAGGCTGCAAGTTCGCCGACCGCTGCCCGCGCGTCCAGGACGCCTGCCTCGAGCCGGAGCCCCGCTATCTCGCCGTCGCGGGGCGCCGCGCCCGCTGCAACGTCTACGACCCGACCTCCGGGTATCGGGCGGAGGCGGGATGAGCTATCCGCGCAAAATGCTTCGCATTTTCCGCGGCGGGAGGTTGTCCCTTCGCTTCGCTCGGGGGGATATTGGGGGGAAGGTTGGCCTATGAGTGTCTCCTCCGACGACGAGCCGCTCGTCGAGCTGCGCGACCTGCGCACGTACTTCGACGGGCACCGCGGTGCGCTCCAACGCTGGCTCCAGGGGAAGCGCAAGCCGGTCCGCGCAGTCGACGGCGTCGACCTCCGAATCGCGCGCGGCGAGATCGTGGGCCTCGTCGGCGAGTCGGGCTCCGGCAAGACCACGCTCGGGCGCACGATCCTCGGCCTCGCCCGCGCGACGACCGGGCAGGTGATCTTCGACGGCGCCGACATCACGCGCGCACCCCGCCGCGAGCTCCGGAGGCTGCGCCGGCGCATGCAGATGATCTTCCAGGATCCGTACTCGAGCCTCTCCCCGCGCCTGCGCGTCTCGTATCTCCTGACGGAGCCGTACCGGATCAACGACGTGCCGCAGGAGGAGCGCATCGGCGTCGCCGAGCTGCTCGAGACGGTCGAGCTCTCTCCGGAGCAGGCGACGAAGTACCCGCACGAGCTCTCGGGCGGGCAGGCGCGGCGGGTGGGGATCGCGCGCGCGCTCGCGCTCCAGCCCGAGCTCCTCGTCGCAGACGAGCCCACCTCCGGCCTCGACGTCTCCGCGGCGGCGAGCGTCCTCAACCTCATGAAGGGGCTCGCCGAGCGCCTGGGCCTCACCTACCTCGTGATCACGCACAACCTCAACGTCGTCGGCTACATCGCCGACCGGATCGCGGTCATGTACCTCGGCCAGATCGTCGAGGTCGGGCCGACGGACCGGATCTTCGACGCGCCGGCCCACCCGTACACGCGGGGGCTCCTCGCCGCCATCTCGGAGCCCGACCCCCGCCGGCGGCGGGACGGCAGGCGCCTCCTCCTCGCCTCCGAGATCCCCAGCCCGCGGAACCCGCCTCCTGGCTGCCGCTTCCACACGCGCTGCCCCTACGCCGAGGCGCTCTGCCGGGAGACGCCGCCCGCGCTGGAAGAGATCGAGCGGGAGCACCTCGTCTCGTGCCACTTCTGGCGACGCGTGCGCAGCGACGCGGTGGACGATGCGCGCGCGTAGGCTTCGCGCTGATGGGCGAGCTCGACGGGAAGACGGCCCTCGTCACCGGCGGCGCGCGCGGATTCGGCCGGGCGATCGCGCACCTCCTCGCCTCCGAGGGCGCCGACGTCGCCCTCGCCGACATCGCGGGCGAGCTCCCGTCCGATCGCGTCACGGGGCTCGCGACTCCGGACGACCTCAGCCGGACGACGGCGGAGATCGAGGCGCTCGGCCGCCGGGCGATCGGGATCCGGGCGGACGTCACAAAAGCAGAGGACTGCAGGCGGATGGTGGAGACCTCCCTCGCGGCGCTCGGCAAGATCGACATCCTCTGCGCGAACGCGGGGGTCTTCTCGTTCGGCAAGGCGTGGGAGCTCACCGAGGACGACTGGGACACGGTCCTCGCCGTCAACCTCAAGGGCGTCTGGCTGACGACGAAGTACGTCGTGCCGCACATGATCGAGCGGCGCTACGGCAAGATCGTCATGACGTCGTCACGCGACGGCCTGCGGGCCGAGCCCAACTACTCGCACTACAACGCGTCGAAGTTCGGCGTCATCGGCTACATGAAGTCGCTCGCGATCGAGCTCGGCCCCTACGACATCAACGTCAACGCGATCTGTCCGACCCAGATGGCCGACAAGAGCTCGCGGCCCCGGGGCCCTGGTGGCCCGTACTGGGAGATGGTCACCGGGAAGCCGGACGCGACCTACGAGGAGTTCGACGAGGCCTCGGGCCGGGAGAACCTCTTCGAGCACGGCGGCCAGCCCGACTTCGCCGAGGTCGCAGAGGGCGCCCTTTGGCTCGCCTCCGACCGCTCGCGCCTCGTCACCGGGCTCGCGCTCCCGCTCGACGCGGGCTGGATCGCGAAGCGCGGCGGCTGACCGGATGAGGTGTGAGGAGCTTGGGCAAATCCCGACCCCGAGGAGGGGCGATGCACCGCAGGATGAAGAGACGTGCGATTCTCGCCGCGCTCATCGGTGGGCTGACACTCGCAGGAACCGCCGCCGGGTACACCGCCGGCCCTGGACGGAGAGCTCGACCTGGGAGGCCACGGAAGCCGTGGCTGAGGAAACCGTCTGGAAGGAGCCGCGCTTTCACCTGTTCTCCGTCGACATCGAGAGCGCCGCCCTCATCAAGTACGGAGGCGGGGAGCAGCTCGTCAAGCTGTGGCCGCAGGCCATCGAGCGCAGGCGGCCTCACCTCTACGGCTAGGCGCCTCGCTACCGGTAACGCGCGAGGATCTCGCGGATGCAAGCGTTCACAGCGTCCGGCCTGTGCCCGAAGGCGGAGCAGTGGCCGAGGCCCTCGAGCAGGTGGAAGTGACCGTCCGGGGCCGTGTCCGCGACGAGCCTGCCGCGCGCCGGCGGCGTCTGCATGTCGTGCGAGAACGCGATCACGTGGAGGGGGACGCGGCACCCGGGTAGGCGCTCGAGCGAGTCGAACTCGACGCAGGCCTCCCACTGCGCGGCCAGCTCCTCGCCGTCGCGCTCCCCGTAGTCGCGGTCGACGATGGGCCGAAGCCGGG
>JBGPNP010000099.1:0-8298 GCA_041487575.1 Gaiellaceae bacterium
AACCGCCACCGGCAGCGCGGCGACCGCGACGATCAGCTTCTTGTTCATCGAAACTCCTTTCACAGTCTGTGGGTGAACGCGCCGCTACGGGTGGGCTGTAGCCGGCCGCGGTCGTGCTGACTGATCGCCGCGGCCGCGGCGATCAGCGAGATGCCGAGGCCGACGCCGAGCCCGGTAGCGGCATCGGCCCAGTCGAAGCCGTCCGGCCTGACGACCTGAGCCGGAGCGTGATTTACGGGCTGCGCACGAGGCGGCGGTATCGGGAAGCCCGCCGCCTGAGCCGACGGGACGACCCAGAGAACGGCGCCAGCGACCGCCAGAGCGGAGCCCTTCGCGAGCCGGCGGCGTGCCCGAGTCCAGGTTCTCACGAGCCCTCCTTTCCTCCTGAGCCGCCCAGTGCGGCCCGACGTGACGATCGAGCTCGTGCGTAAAGGGCCGATAAGCGGGCGATAAGGTCCCGGCGTAATCGCCCGCCGGGCGGGGCCGCCGGAGGTTCGTGTTAGCTTGGGCTGACCAAGTGGCGGCTCTGGAGTTCCGGATCCTCGGGCCGGTCGAGGTGCTCGCGGACGGTCGTCCGCTTCCCCTCGGCGGCGCGAAGCAACGCGCTCTCCTCGCGATCCTCCTCCTCCACGCGAACGAGGTCGTCTCGAGCGACCGGCTGATCGACGAGCTCTGGGGCGACGTGCCTCCCGAGACCGTAGCCCAGGGCTTGCGGGTGTATGTCTCGCAGCTCCGCAAGGTGCTCGAGCCCGACCATCTGCCCGGAGCGGGGAACGAGGTCCTCGTGACGCGCGCGCCCGGCTACGTGATCCAGCTCGGCCCGGATCAGCTCGACCTCCACCGCTTCGAGCGCTTGCTCGCCGAAGCACGGGAGGCCCTTGCCGCCGGCGACCCGACGAGGAGCTCCGCGAAATTGCGCGACGCGCTCGCGCTCTGGCGCGGGCCTCCCCTTGCCGATCTTGCCAACGAGTCTTCCGCCCAGACCGAGATCGCCCGCCTCGAAGAGCTTCGCTTGACGGCGCTCGAGGAGCGCGTCGATGCCGACCTTGCCCTCGGCCTCCAGGGCGACCTCGTCGGCGAGCTGGAGAGCCTCGTCGCGCGGCACCCTCTGCGCGAGCGCCTGCGGGCGCAGCTTATGCTCGCGCTCTACCGCGCGGGCCGCCAGGCGGAGGCGCTCGAGGTGTACCAGGCGACGCGACGAGCCCTCGTGGACGAGCTCGGGATCGAGCCGAGCCCGGCGCTCCAGCGGCTCGAGAAGGCGATCCTCCTCCAGGACCCTGCCCTGGAAGCCGCGCTCGAGACGACGGAGAAGGCCGACCTCGATCGAGAAGCGCCCAAGCCGGCGGCTCCGATCCCCGAGCGAGGTGCATCGAAGCGGAAGGTTCTCCTCCTGGCTGTGGCCGGCAGCGTCGCGGCTGCCGCGGCGGTCTCGGGCTTCCTGCTCGCAAGAGGCGGTAACGGCGAGCTCGAGGCGGTCGGGGTCGTCAGGGCGAACTCCGTGGCGCGGATCGACCCCTCGACGAACCGGGTCGTGGACACGATCCGAGTCGGGACCGGCCCCACGCTCGTCGTCGCCGCACCCGAAGCGGTTTGGGTCACGAACTTCGATGACAAGACGCTGTCGCGAATCGACCCCGGGAGCGGCAAGGAGGTGAAGAGAATCGCGGCCGGCGGCGCTCCGACCGGCCTCGCCGCGGGCGCCGGAGCGATCTGGGTGACCCACAGCTACGACGGTACGCTGTCCCGTGTCGATCCCGGTACGGACGACGTCGTCGCGACGGTCGCGCTGGGGAGCGGCGTCAAGGACGTGGCCGTCGGCCCAGGAGCGGTCTGGGTCGCCAACGGGCTCGACGGCACGGTGCTGCGCATCGATCCGGAGACGAACGAGCTCGTCGCGACGATCGACGTGGGCGGCAGCCCCGAGGGACTCGCGGCCGGCGAGGGCGCGGTCTGGGTCGCCGACGGTAGAGCTCTGCTTCGAATCGACCCGACCACAAACCGGGTTGTCGCTCGGATCGCTCTCCGCTACGGGGCGAATCGCGTGGCCGTCGGGGCAGGGGCAGTCTGGGTGACGAGCTACCTCGGCGACGCCGTCATCCGGGTCGACGCGGCGACGAGTTCGGCGACCGCGGCGATCCCGGTCGGGGACGGCCCCTCCGGCCTCGCGGTCGACTCGGAGTCGGTCTGGGTGACCGACGGCCTAGCCGGAAACGTATCCCGGATCGACCCCCGGACGAACAGCGTCGCCGCCGTCGTCCAGGTCGGCTATGTCCCGGCCGGCGTGGCGGTCGACGGCCAGGGCGTCTGGGTAGCGGTCCAGCCGCGCTGAGCGGCTACGTGCTCCCGGGCGCGAGCGCCACGTGGTCGAGAGCGACGATGACGGTGAACTGCGCCATCGTGAAGTGCACGACCCGGGGCCCGACGATCTGCACTCCTCTGACGAGCAGATAGGGCACCCAGGGCACGACCTTCTCCATCAGGTACTGATCTAGGTCGGCCCAGCACTGCACCTGCGCTGGGCCGACGAGGGGCACGCACCCGTCGATCCTTCCGTCCACACTGGGAACGGATCTCACGCCGTAGCCCCACCTGCCCAGCTGCTCCGGCGTCGCCCCGACCAGGGGGATGTCCTGGAAGAAGACGAGCGGATTCGCTTCGATGGCCGCCCCGTAGAACGCGGGGACGAAGAACGTCGAGCCGTTCGGGTAGTCCTTGAGCTGGAACTGGCCGATGGTCATTGGAACCCTGTCGCTCGGCCTGGTGCTCCCGAGGAAGTCGCCAAGCGTCGGAAGGACCCTGACGTTCACGCCGATGCCGATCCGCTGGAGGTCGGCCCGGACCAGGGCTGCCATCTGGGGCAAGGCGCCATCCTCGTACGTCAGCAAGAGGACGTTCTTGCAGGCCGGGTGGTCGCAGATGCCGTCTCGGTCGCGGTCGTAAGGGGACAGGGCGATCTCGCCTTTTGCCCTGGCCAGATCGCCTCCGTCGCCCGGTGTCCTGTAGGGGTCGTAGTCGACGAGGAGGTTCCGCTCGACGCTGTCGGGGGCAAGGTGACCGGCGATCTGCCCGTATGCCGGCCCGAACCAGAATGGACGAGAGTTCGCGAGCTCCACCAGGCCGGCCTTGTCGATCGCCCAGCTCACGGCCCTCCGCACGTGAACGTCGTCGAAGGGCGGGAGCGCCAGGTTCATCGGGATCTGGAGGACGAGGTCGACGGGGACCGTCAGGGTTCGGCCTCTCAGCTTCGGATCGGCCCCGTACCGGTCGGCCTGGGCGATCGGGGGGTTGGCGTCGAAGATCATGTCGAGGGCGCCGCGGTCCACCTTCGCAGCCGCCTCGTCGAGGCTCTGCTCGAAGGTGAGCTCGATCCTGTCGACGTAGGCCGGCCGGAGACGGTCGCTGGCCCGATCCCAGGACGGGTTGCGGACGAGGGTCACGTACTTCCCGCGCACGTAGCCGGACACCGGCTTCTGCTCCCCCGGAGATAGCGAGAAGTCGAGCCCGTCCGAGCCTTCGAGCATGTACGGCCCCGACGCGACGAGGAAGCGGCCGTAGCCGTCGTCGTGGCCCTCGGCCGCGCCAAGCCTCGCGCTCGGGCTCCACGGGCTCGGCGGGATGGGAGCGCTCGCCGGGAGCGAGAAGCGGTAGCCGAGGTCCCCGGTCGGCTGGGAGAGGTGGACGACGAGCGTGTGGTCGTCGGGCGCCTCGAGCCCCGAGATCGTGTCTGCCCGTCCGTCGGCGAACTCCTGGGCGCCGACGATCACTCCAAGGTAGTAGAAGCTCGAGACGCCGAGGTAGCGGCTGGTCGACTCGGCGGCCGGGGAAGGAGTCGGAGTGAGCGACCGCTCGATCGCCCGGACGAAGTCCGGCGCCGCGATCTCGGTTTTCTGGAACGGAGGCGCGTAGTGGATTCCGCGCTTGAGGTGGAAGGTCCAGGTCAGACCGTCGGGCGAGACGTCGGGCATCGCGGCGGCGAGGTCGGGGTGGAGATCGGCGCCTCCCTTCTCCGTCAACTCGCCGTTGTACGAGAGGAGCGTACGCAGCAAGCAGCAGCGGAAGACCTCCCACATGGCGTGGTCGCCCGCTTGCTGGGGGTCGAGGAAGTAGTCGAAGCGGCGAGGCAGCGGGACCGGGTGAGCCAGGGCGTCGGCGAAGACGAGCCCGGCGCGCAACGTGCCGCCCCGCGGGAAGTCGGCGGTCACGCCCGTCGGCTTTCCCTCCTTGCCCCCAACGCAGGCCGCCGCCAGGGCGAGCATCGCCGCAACCACCGACAGAAAGGCGAGCCGCCTCACAGCTACCGAGGGGATACGCCCCCGGGGTGATGCTGTCAAGGAGCGGCGACCCGCAGGCCTTTCCTACTCGATCCGAAGCTCGTAGCCGATCCGGAGGCCCGGCGGGCCGAACTTCGTCATCACCAGGCGGAGCGCGATCGGGCTTCCAGGGCGGAGATTGGCCGGAAGCCGAGTCGACCACGCTCGGGCGGACCCGCCCACGGCGCTGTGCGGTCAGCCGGGGCTGTAGCGATCCGGAGGCGCAGGCCGACTACGAGCGTGCGCTTGAGCTCGCCGCGAACCCGATCGACCGGGCGTTCCTCGAACGGCGGCTGGCCGAGCTCGGAGCGGCGAGTGATCATCCAGCCTAGTGAGCTACGGTGTGGAAATGCGTCTCCGCATCACACTCGAAGAGGAGCTCGTCCAGCACCTCGACTCCAGGGTCGGACCTGGAGGCCGAAGTGCGTTCATAGCCGACGCCGTCCGACGGGCGCTCGACGACGAGCAGCGCTGGGAGCTGATCGAGTCGGCGCTCGGCCGCGTCGCTGACGGCGGTCACGCGTGGGACGACGACCCGGCCGGTTGGGTGCGCAGCCAGAGGCGCGAGGGCGAGTAGCCGGCGGGCTGGCCGAGCGAGGCTAGCCGGCCGCGCCCGACCCGAACGGGTAGTAGGGACGCTCTCCGGAGGCGATCGCCCGGTTGAGCTCGAGCAGGCGCGCGTTCGTCTTGGCGGGATCCTGCGCGATGCGCTTCGGCCAGCCGTACGCGGCCGCCACGGCCTCGTCGAGCTCGCGGTGGAGCTTGCGCAGGTCGGCCCAGGCGCCGTCGTCCATCTGGTTGTAAAGCTTCGTCAGGCCGATCTGACGCTCGAGGCAGATCTCGCCCCGGCGGGCGATCAGAGCGCGAGCGACCTCCGACACGGCCTCCCGCTGCTCCTCGGCGGTCGGATACGGCCAGGGGAACGTTGCGAACGACGCGGTCGTATACCGCGGGCGCGTTTCTAGCATCGTCGACTGGTCTGTCGCCCAGCGGGTGTGAATCGAGGACTGCAGTACGCCCATGGAGTAGTCATCGTCGAAGGCGAAGACGCTCGTGAGGTTGCTCGGACACCACGTTGGTTCACACCAGACCATGTAGAAGCGCTTGGACTGCGCGGGACAGGCGATGAAGCACCGAAGTGGCTTGATCGCCACGAAGAGGTCCTGGACGGTACGAGAGAACTTCCACCACTCGGTGCGCTCGCGCTTCTTCTTGTGAGCGTCCCGCAGCGGCTTCACACGCTTACGGACGATGCGCATGGCCAGGCGCCAACGTTCGGCTTCCTCCAACGGACGTTCCTGGAAGTCGATGATCCAGCGGCTCGGTGAAGCAAGCGGATTCGTCGTGATGTCATCCCCGACGAGATACGGCCGAACGACGCCTGCGTACTCAGGGCCGCCTTGTGCGAGGAGGGCCTCAGCCTCTTCGGGGTCGAGAATGAAACCGTCCCCGGATGGCACAACGCCGAAGAACTGGCGAGGCTCGTTCGCTACAAGCGCTGCAGCCTCGATCGAAGCGCGACCGGGCCTGAGCGCACTCGTAACGCCTTCGACTTCACTTCCGTCGAGAACAAAGCGCATCGGGGCATCACTCGGCTTCTTCACCCAGTCGACGATGCTCACGTGGACGTTCGCTTCTCCCGCCCAAGGCTGGCTCGAAACGGCCGCCGTGATCACGCCGCCGTTGTCGACGATGTAGCCGAGGCTTGCGTTCCGGTTCTTGCCTTCGCGCACTGAGTTCGTCCCAACCAGTCCGGCCCGGCCTCCGGGAGCCAGGTGTTCATGCGTCTTCCGAAACCAGTAGACGCAGTAGTCCTTGACGCCGATCCCGAACTGCTCGGTGAGAAACCCGAGGTATTGATCCCCGAAGCGCGAGCGCATGAACTTCGTCCCATGGAACGGCGGGTTGCCGATGATCGCGTCCGCCCGCGGCCACGGGATCCTGAGCGCGTCGCCGGTCTGGATCCCGGAGAGATCCGCGAGCGGCAGCGTGCTCTCCGTGAGCTCGAGCTCGTCCACGGCGAGCTTGTGCCCCATCCACAGGGTCACGCGGGCGAGGGCCGCAGCGAAGCTCTCGATCTCGATCCCCTTCATGTTCGTGAGCGGGAAGTGGAGGCTGAGCGACCCCTGTTCCTTGAGCCCGGCCTTGCGACGGAGCTCGACCTCCCGCTCGTGCAGCCGCCGCTCGAGCCGCCGGAGCTCGCGGTAGGCGACGTAGAGGAAGTTCCCGGACCCGCAGGCGGGATCGAGGACGACGTACTGCGCGAGGTCGTTCTGGGCGGCGACGGCCTCCTCGTGCGTCGTCAGGTTCTCGATCCGCTCCCGCCACGGCTCGACGACGGTCGGCTGAACGACCTTCTGGATGTCCGCCTCGTGGGTGTAGTGCGCGCCGAGCCGCCACTGCTGGTCGTGGCCAAGCCCGCCCTCGAGCAGCGAGCCGAAGATCGCGGGCTCGACGAGCCGCCAGTTGAACTCGGCCGCCTCCCTGAGATGGAGGACCTCGTCCGCGGTCAGATGGACGCGCGCCGGGCTCTCGAAGAGACCGCCGTCCGCGTAGGGAACGCCGGCGTAGAGCCCGTGAGCCGGCCGGGTCGGGGACGGGTCGTTGAGGGCGACGAAGAGGCCGTGGAGGTCGTCCGCGCTCGACCGCTGCGGGCTCGCGACCAGGCCGTCGACGGTGCGGGTGAAGGCGTGCGCAGGAAGCTGGCCGAGGTCCTCGGCGAAGAGGCACCACACGGACTGGAGGAGGAAGTCGCGCAGCTCGTCCGGGCCGGCCGCGCGCCGCTCCTTGAGCCGGTCGTAGAGGTCGGTCAGGTGGACGACCGCCTCCCGCGTGAGCTTCGCCTGACCGCCGGTGAAGACAGGATCGGCACCGGCGAGGAAGAGCAGCGCGTCGTACTGGTCGGGAAGGTCGATCAGGTCGAGAACGAGGCGCGGCTGCGTGGGGTAGGCGCCCGGCTCCCAGATCTCCATCCGGCGGAAGGCAGAGATGACGACGAAGCGAGGGGCCGGGAGGTCCGCCTTCGGGTCGGCCGAGCTGACCCAGTAGGCGAGCGCCTGCTCGCGATGCTTCTCGAGCCGGCCCGCCTCGGCCGGGGCCTTCATCTCGATGATGCAGACCCGCGGCCAGATCAGGTCGAGGAAGCGACCGGCCTGGGGCTCCTCGAAGCGGGCGACCGCGGAGCGCTCCTGCCCGTAGCAGTCGAAGAGCTCGTTCAGATAGGTCTGGGCCTCGCTCCGCTCGCTGCCGGCGTAGACGCTCCACTTGGCCGCGAACGCCGAGAGCCGGTGGCGGATCTCGTCGCCCGAGAGGGCCACGGCCAGGTTAGGCCTTGAGGGTGAGCTGCCCGTCGGGGACGGCGAAGTACGTCCGCTGCATGAGCTTCCGGCCCAGGGCCTCGAGCTCGCGCTCGGCCTGCTCGAGCGCCTCGACGAGATGCGGCTCGGCGCCGTCCTTGGCGATCGCTCCCGCCGCGCGCTCGGCGCGCTGGCGCGCCTCCGAGATGTAGAGGAGCGTCTTCTCGATCTCGGCGAAGTGGGCCTCGTTCACGATGTCGATGGTATCGCCCCCGGCGGACAAGGAACGCCTGCGAGCGTGACATCTTCGTGAAATTGCACGACGAGGGGCCGCTCGCGCACGCCGTCACACGGCCGTGAACCCGCCGTCGGCCGGTATGAGGGCGCCGGTGACGAACGCCGCCTCGTCCGAGCAGAGCGTGACCGCGAGCGCCGCGATCTCCTCCGGGCGACCGAGGCGCTTCATCGGGTGGAGGTCGCGGGCCGCCTGCTCGAGGCCGGCCGGGTCGGCAACCGCCGAGAGGTACGCCTCGTGCATCGCCGTCCCCTCGATCACGCCCGGGCAGATGCAGTTCGCGCGGATGCCGCGCTCCGCGTACTCGACCGCGATCGTCTGCACGAGCGTGTGCAGGCCCGCCTTCGCGCAGCTGTAGGCGCCCGCGCCCGGCCAGGCGATCAGGCCGCCGACCGAG
>JBGPNP010000100.1:0-8276 GCA_041487575.1 Gaiellaceae bacterium
CGGAACCGCGTCGAAAGCGTCATCGCACGGGCCGAGGCCTCGAACGAGAAGAACGAGTACGACGAGGCCGTGAAGGGCCTCGATCAGATCCGCGCCGACCTCGCCTCCGTCGGCGCGCCGGAGCTCGAGCTCCGCGCCCTCGCGGCCGAGGCGTGGGGTCGCATGTACACGGGCGAGATCCGCCAGGCGATCTCGCTGCTCGAGCGCGCCCGCGAGATCGCGGAGGGTCCCGAGTTCACGGACGTCGAGCGCGCCGATGTGCTCTTCCGGCTCGGCTGCTGCCGCTACAAGCTCTCGTCGATCTCCACCGCAGTCGCCCTCTACAGCGAGGCCTACGACCTCGCCACCCGCTCCGGCCTTCCGGCCGACCGCCTGCGCGCCCACATCCTCGAGTTCCGTTCGCGCTGTTATCAGCGTCAGCGTGATTTCGAGGCGGCGCGTGAGGATGTGGAGCGCGCACTGGAGCTGGCGGAGGGGCTTTCGGACGAGCGCACGCAGGCGCACCTCTTCTTCCAGGCTTCGCTCGTCGCCGAGCGCACAGGGCACTGGGTGCTGGCGCGGACGTACGCCGAGAAGGCAAAGGGCCTGTACGAGGAGGTCGCCGACCAGGTCAACGTCGGCAAGCTCCTGAACAACCTGGGTGGGCTCAACTTCCTGCTCGGCAAGCCGCAGGAGGCGATCGCGCACCTGAAGGAGGCGTTCAGGGTCGCGCTCGACCAGGACAACGAGGTTGACGCGGCCTATGCCGTCTCCTCGCTCGCGCAGGTGCATCAGCGCATCGGGGCGCACGAGCGGGCCGAGCAGCGGGCGCGCCACGCGGTCGCGCTTCTCGGCGGGCGCGAGGACCTTCTCGACGAGATCGGCAACGCCCAGCTCGTCCTCGGACGCTCCCTCCTCGACCAGGGCCGCCTGGAGGAGGCGGGCAGCTGGTTCGTGGAGGCAGAGAAGAACTTCACGCAGCTTTCGTCCGGGAGCCACAAGGCCGCAGCCTGGGTCGCCCAGGGCGACCTGGCGGCTCGCATCGGCGACGACCGCAAGGCGGCCGGCCTCTACCGCCGGGCCGCAGAGACGCTACAGGACTTCCGGTTCTAGGAAAGGAGGTGAAGCTCGGCATGCAGAAGAAGGCCACCACTGCGCTCCTGTTCCTCCTCACCGCCGCATTGACGCTCGCGAAGGTGAAGTGGTTCCCGGGCTTCCATCCCGGCCGCTGAGCGCCGGAGAAGGCTTGAAGGCTTGCAGAGACGCCCTCCCGCGTGAGGGCGTCTCTCGTTTGTACCCTTGACGGCGTGAGCAGCCTTGACGGACGCGACTGGCTCGAGCCGATCTTCGGCGACATCTGCCGACGGGTCGGATGCACGGACGACCACCGCGCAGCGCTCGAGGAGGTGATCGAGCTCGCCGTCGAGATCGCCCGTGAGGGGCGTGAAGGGCGGAAGATCGGGACGCTTTTCGTCGTCGGAGACGTCGAGGCCGTGCTCGCTCGGTCGCGGCCGCTTCTCCTCGACCCGCTCCACGGCCACCCGCCCGAGGCGCTCCGGGTCGAGCTTGCGGAGCTCCGCGAGACGATCAAGGAGCTCGCACAGCTCGACGGCGCCTTCGTCGTCGAGCACGACGGCACGTTCGTCTCCGCCGGGCGCTTCATCGAGGTCGAGCTTGGGACGCCGGGAAACTTCCTGCCCGGCCTCGGTTCGCGTCACGCGGCCGGCGCGTCGATCAGCCGCACCACGCACGCGATCGCCGTCGTCGTCTCGCAGAGCTCGGTCGTCCGCGTGTTCGCGGAGGGCGAGCTCCGGGCCGAGATCATCCCCGAGCTTTTCCTCATGTCCCGCGAGCGCATCCTGACCCGCGGCGCAGAGGTGCGCCAGATCCCGGACGCCGGGATCACGATCGCCGTCGTAGGGGCAACGAGCTAGGCGCTTCGAGCGCAGGCGGCGAGGTAGTCCCGAACCGTCCAGTCGTGCGCGAGTCGACGTGCGTAGGTTCGCGTTGCGCCAAGGAGTCGCGCCCAATGAGGCATCCGTCGCGCGCCGACGCACATCGCTTTGTCCTCGTCTCCGACGCCGCCGATGTGCGCGAGCTCGTGCGCGAGGATCAAGAGCGAGAACGGGATCTGCGCGAGCACCCGCGGCATCGAGCGAATCCGGCCCAGCTGCCGGCACAGCCGCTCGGGAAGGTGAACGGCCCGGCCCGAGACGTCGGCGAAGCCCTGGGCGCCCGAGAAGCCCAATCGGGCTGTCCGGGCCCGCCAATCCACCTCGGGCCAGCAGTAGACCGGCACGCCCGCGGCGTCGGAGAGCTCGCGGTCCTTGGCCGCGCCCTCCCGGGCCGGCGCGGTGACACGAAGGCCGGCGGCGACGACGTTGAAGCTCGCCGGTGCCTCCGCTCGCGCCGCATCCGCTTGGCTCAAGGGCGTCGCCCCTGCCGCCAGGGCGCCCGACAGCAGCGCTGCCACGACGGGCCCGAGGACGAGGAACCATCTGCGCATGCGTGCCGGAAGCGCTCGGCGGGTGTCCGGCAGGTCATCCACGGCGTCCAGTGGTCGACCCGCACGGGTTCACCCCCTTCGGGGACGTCCCAGTGCTCGGGCACGGACCACGATCTACCCGCCCGCTCCGCTCATCGATCTCGATCACCCCACCTCCCTCGGGCGCGCTTCGGCGCCCGTAGACTCGATGTAGGTGCTCGTGCGCTCGAACTCGACCGCCGAAGCGCCAGGACCCGCTAGGCGACCGTCTAGATCCAGGCGAAGCCCGCCGGCCGAGCCGGCGGGGCGAGCGGGCTCTGCGGGAGCCCGGGGGCGGGCTCCGGCGCGTTGTAGGCAGAAGGCGCGACATCGTTTGGCGCGTCCGGGTAGAAGAGGCTTGCGAGCGCCTGGACCTGGCCGCGGCCGGCGCCGAGCTCGAACTGGCCTCCGCCGTAGGTCGTGATGCCGCGCCCGGCGCAGTAGTCGAGGCAGTCCAGCAGCCGGCGGACCGTGCCGAAGCGCGACGGCTTGACGTTGAGGAAGCGCGGCGGGATCTCGAGGGACTCGACGTCGGCGACGGAGTGGATCGGCGCGTCCCAGCTCAGGCGGTGCTCGGCGCCGCGGAGAGCCTCACGGGTCTCCGGCGTGAGCGCCGCGTCCTCGATGACCGCGGTCGGGAAGAGCTCGGCGACGTCGCGGTAGAGACGCGCATCGGGAGCCTGGTCAACACCTGTGCCCTCGTAGTAGGCCTTGAGGTCGAGGACGCGCACGCGGCCTGTGGCGGCCAGCGCCTCCATGCGCGCGCGGTCCCACTCGCTCACCGGGTCGAGCTTGAACTCGAGCTCCGGAGCGACGGCGAGCCAGGCCCGGACGTCGAGGCGTGTCGACACGACGAAGCGGACGGGGCGGTACTCGCGGCCGAGCGCCTCGCCGAGCGACGTCCCGGCCTGGCGGAGAGCGAGGTCGAGCGCCGCGCTCTCATAGGCCCAGCGACGGTAGTCGTAGAAGGTCTCCCGGGCCGCCGGCGCCGAGAAGAGCTCGACACCGTCGAGCGCACGCGAGAAATCGTCGAGCGAGAGCCGCCCGACGATCCTCGGCAGGGCGTGCTTGCCGTGGTCGGCGGCGTCGTACGTGACGTCCTCGCCCCGGCCCTCGGCGTCCCGGCCCCGCAGGACGATCGTCGTCGTCACACGCGTGAACCCGCTCGAGACGTCCTGCTCGCGCCGCTCGAGGTCATAGCTGTCGATCTCGAGCTCGAGCCCGGCAAGAAGGTCGTAGGTGCTCACGAGTCAGCCCTCAAGAGGACATCCTCCCGAGCGAAGCGAGGGGGCAATACCCCTCCCTGGAAAATGCAGCGCATTTTCCAGGGACAAGTCACCGGCCGGAGGCGACGACGTCCAGGAAGAACTCCGAGACCACGCGCGCAGCCAGCTCGGGCTTCTCGAGGAGGGGCGCGTGCCCGATGTCCGGAAACTCGTAGAGGCGCGCCCATGTGGGCAAGGCCTCGACGATCTGCGCGGCGCTGAACCCGGAGGGAGCGAGCCGGGGCGGCGTCATGATGTCGTTCGTCCCGTTCGTGAACAGAATGGGCCGGCGAATCTGCCTGGCGGCCGCTTCGAGGTCCATCTCCTCCATCGCGAGGCAGGCCTGGCGGATCGTGTGCAGGGAGTTCTTGCCGACGATGGCGCGGACGTTCGCGAAGATGTCCGGGTGCGCCTCGATGAAGCCGGCGCTGACCGCCTGGATGGTGATGGCGTCCGAGACCTCGTCGAGCGGCATCGACTCGGCCATGTTCCGCCAGCTTCGGAAGAGCGTGCGGCGGTGGACGTCGCAGCGGGCGAAGGAGCAGTCGGCGCAGGTGGCGATCGTCCGCTCCGGGTACTTCGCCGTGAAGGGGATCGCGACCATGCCGCCCATCGAGGTGCCGTGGACGAGAGCACGCTCGTAGCCGAGGGCGTCCAGAAGGGCCGCTCCGTCGTCTGCGCGCTGCTCGATCGAGTACGGCTCGAGCGGGGCCTCGGAGCGGCCGTAGCCGCGCGCGTCGAAGCTGATCAGGTGGAAGCGCTCGCGGAAGGCGTCGTTGACGAGCGCGAAGTTCTGCCGCCCGAAGAGCGAGCCGCCGAACTGGAGAATGGGCGGCGTCGAAGTGTCGCCGGTGATCTCGTAGTAGAGGCGATAGCCGCCAGCGTCGGCGAAGGGCACGGCCGGATCCTAGAGGAGGGGCCTTTGCGCTCGTCACCCCATCAACGAGCAGGGAGGATTCCGTACCCTGTGCCCGTGCGCCGCGTGCTCACCGTCAGCTTCGCCATACTCGTCGTTGCCGCCGGCTCCGGAATGCCCGTACCAAGCGGGCGTGCCGCCTCCGCGGAGGGCGCCTCGGGCTTCCGCCAGCCGGCCCACGCGACGCTCGTCCAAGCGGGTGGCGACTGGACGCGCTTCGGCTACGATGCCGCTCGCACGAACGCAGGCCCTGCCGACACCGGTATCACCGCGGCAAACGTCAGGCGCGTGGCGCGGCAGCAGGTCGTCCTCGACGGCACCGTCGACTCCTCGCCGATCTACCTCCGCGGAGTCCTCGTCCGGGGCGCGCGGCACGACGTCTTCGTCGTCACGACCTCGTACGGCAAGGCGGTCGCCGTGGACGCCGACACGGGGGCGGTGCTCTGGCGCTTCACGCCCGACGGCTACGAGTCCTGGGCGGGCTCGAGCCGGATCACGAACTCGAGCCCGGTCGCTGACCCCGGCCGCGCCTTCGTCTACAGCGCCTCCCCGGACGGGAGCGTCCACAAGCTCTCCGTCGCGACGGGGCGTGAAGTCCGGTCCGGCCGCTGGCCGGCGGCGATCACGCGCGATCCCGGGCACGAGAAGATCGGGCCGGCGCTCAACCTGAGCGGCGGGCTCGTCCTCGCCGCGACCGGCGGCTACATCGGGGACGCGCCGCCGTACCAGGGCCACGTCGTCGCGCTCGACCGCGCGAGCGGGAGGATCGTCCGCGTCTGGAACTCCCTCTGCAGCGATCGCCGCGGCCTCCTCGCGCCCGCCTCGTGCCCCGAAAGCGGCTCGGCGATCTGGGCTCGTTCCGGCGTCGTCGTCGACCCGGCGACCGGGAACCTCCTGGTCGCGACCGGAAACGGCCCGTGGGACGGGCGGCGCTCCTGGGGCGACAGCGTCCTCATGCTCGCGCCGGACGCGGGCCGGCTCCTCCAGGGCTGGACGCCGGCGAACCAGGCCGAGCTCGAGGCGGGCGACGTCGACCTCGGCAGTACCGCGCCGGCGATCCTCGCCCCGGGCCTGGCCGTCCAGGGCGGCAAGGACGGGAAGCTCCGCCTCCTCAGCCTCCGCCGCCTCAACGGCCGGACGGGGACCGCGGGGCCGCTCACGGGTGGAGAGCTCCAGACCGTCTCCACGCCCGGCGGAGCGGGGCTCTTCTCGGCGCCGGCGGTCTGGCGCGGGCCCGGCGGCCCCTGGCTCTTCGTCTCGACCTTCTCGGGCACCGGCGCCTACCGGCTCCGCGGGGGCCGCCTCGCGGTCGCCTGGGAGAACGGGAACGCCGGCACGAGCCCGGTGGTCGCGGGCGGGCTCCTCTATGTCTACGACCCGGGCGGATCCCTCAGGGTCTACCGCCCGGCGTCAGGGGCGCTCGTCGCGACGCTCCCGGCGGGCGGGGGCCACTGGAACAGCCCGATCGTCACCGACGGCCGCATCGCCCTCGGCGAGGGCAGCGCGAACGACCATGCGACCTCGGGCGTCCTCGACATCTACCGGCTGCGCGGATGAGCTGGATCCCGTCCGAGCAGCGGGTCCAGTCCGGGCTCTGGCGCGGCGAGACGCACATGCGCCAGCGGGAGTGGTTCGCGGCCTACCGCGCGTTCCTCACGGCCGCCCACGCGGCGGAGGGGGATGACCGGGAGCTCGCGCGCGGGCTCGTGCACGCGGCCGCCGCGGGTCACAAGCGTCTGCTCGGGGACGAGCGCGGCCGGGCGCGTCAGCTGGCGCATGCACGGCGCCGGCTCGCTCCCTTCCTTCCCCAACGCGGCGGGATCGATCTCGAGGAGCTGCTCCAGGGGCTATGAGCCCTTCGCGACCGTGCCTTCCTGGGCGCTCGAGATGCGGGCGACCTCGGTCTTCGGGGCGACATGCCAGAAGTGCTCGAGAGCGTCGCTCCAGCGCCGCAGGAGCGCGGCCGCCCGAGGCGAGCCCGTGAAGCGGAGGTGGCGCTCGACGAGGGCCCGCAACCGCTCGGCGGCCTTGTCGTCGAGGCGGTTCGCGACCACGAGCGAGTCGTTCAGGCGAACGGGCAGCCGCGTCGCCGGGTCGTAGACGAACGCCTCGCCGCCGGACATGCCGGCGCCGAGGTTCGGGCCGGTCTCGCCCAGGATGACGACGGTCCCGGCCGTCATGTATTCGCAGGGATGTCCGCCGGTGCCCTCGACGACGGCGGTCGCGCCCGACATGCGCACCGCAAAGCGCTCGCCCGCCCGGCCCGCACAGTAGAGCTCGCCGCCGGTCGCGCCGTAGAGCACGGTATTGCCGAGCAGGACTGGTTCGCCGGCGTCGTTCTCGGGCGGCTTGACGACGATGCGCCCGCCGCTCATGCCCTTGGCGACGTAGTCGTTCGCCTCGCCGACGAGAGTGAGCTCGACGCCGGCCGCGAGGAAGGCGCCGAAGCTCTGCCCGGCCGTGCCCTCGAAGGTCGCGCGCACGCGGCCCGGCGGCTTGCCGGCGCCGAAACGCGTGCCGATCCGGCCGCCGAGCTTCGCGCCGACCGTCCGGTCCCTGTTCGTGATCGGGTAGCGGAGCTCGACCACCTTCGCCGTCTCGAGCGCCTCCTGCGCTTCGGCGGAGAGCCGATCGCCGAGCTCGTGGCCGGCCGGGTCGAGCGACGCGTGGCCGACGTAGCGCGTCGGCCCCTCGCCGGCCACGCCGAGGAGGGGCTCGAGGTCGAGGAGATCCGCGCGCGGGCCGCCCGTCCAGCGCCTCCGCAGCAGGTCGACCCGGCCGACGGCCTCCTCGAACGTCTTGAGGCCCAGCGAGGCGAGGAACTCCCGCACGTCCTGGGCGACGTAGCGGAGGTACGCCTCGACCTGCTCCGGCGTCGCGTCGAGCTTCGCGCGGAGCTCCGGCTTCTGCGTCGCGATGCCGACGGGGCAGGTGTCCATGTGGCACGTGCGCACCATGAGACAGCCCTCGGCGAGCAGGAGCGCGGTGCCGAAGCTCACCTCGTCTGCGCCGAGCAGCGCGGCGAGCACGACGTCGCGGCCGGTCTTCATGCCGCCATCGGCGCGCAGGCGCACCCGCCCACGCATGCCGTTCGCGACGAGCGCCTGCTGCGTCTCGGCGAGGCCTAGCTCCCAGGGCGCGCCCGCGTTCTTGATCGACGAGAGCGGGCTCGCGCCCGTGCCGCCGTCCGAGCCGGCGACGTGCACGACGTCGGCGAGCGCCTTGACGCAGCCGGCGGCGACGAGGCCGACGCCCGCCTCGGAGACGAGCTTCACCGAGACGTCCGCGTCCGGGTTCACCTGCTTCAGGTCGAAGATGAGCTGCGCGAGGTCCTCGATCGAGTAGATGTCGTGGTGCGGCGGCGGCGAGATGAGCGCGACGCCCGGCTGCGTGTGGCGCAGGCGGGCGATCTCGGACGAGACCTTGTGGCCGGGCAGCTGCCCGCCCTCGCCGGGCTTCGAGCCCTGCGCGATCTTGATCTGGAGCTCCTCGGCGTAAGCGGCGTACTCGGCCGTGACGCCGAAGCGCCCGGAAGCCACCTGCTTGATCTTGCAGTTTCGCTCCGTGCCGAAGCGCGCCGGGTCCTCGCCGC
>JBGPNP010000101.1:0-8143 GCA_041487575.1 Gaiellaceae bacterium
CTCGCCAGGTTCCTCATGTGCAGGGCTCGATCGGCGCGGTGGAGATCTGACTCGGCCCCTTCGGGGGTCGAGTCGCTTCAGCGCCCGATGCCGGGGCGGCGGAGTTCGAGTCGCTCGACTCCTGCGCGCGGAGGTGGCCGGCGCGGCGCGGCGGAGAGTTGTTACAACCTACGTCTGAACTGGCGCTGTCCCGTAACCCACTCGTGACGGTTTCGGCGGTAGGCTGGAGCCGGGTCAGAGGGTGGCCCGGCTCCCCACCCAGGGTGGGGGTGTGGGCTTTGAGCAGGCGGCGACGAAGTCGGCGCGACAAGCCCGAGATTGCCGGGCGCTCGGCTTCGTCCATCGCCGTGGTCGCGATCCTCCGCGGGAAGAAGCTGGACGATGGCGAGATCGGAGTGGCAAGCCATGCCGCTGCTACGGTGACGACGTGGTGCAGCTCGTCGGGAACGCCGTGCTGGGGTGCGACCTCGCCTGGGTCGCACTCGTCGTCCAGCGCGGCCGAATCGTGGAGGCGGGCGGGGAGGGCCCGGGCGTCAGGGGGCTCTGCGGCGCGCTGAAGGGCCTGACGCTGCTCGAGGCGGCGGCCGTGCCCGGCGCGCGGCTCGCAGCAGACGCCGTTCACGACGCGCTGGGACGAGCCGTGCGGGCGCCCCGCGACCCGCGGCGGGTCGCCGTCGCGATGAGCGGAGGAGTCGACTCGGCCGTCGCCCTCCTTTCGACGCGAGATGCCGGCTTTGCGCCCGTCGGCGTGACGCTCCGCCTCTGGGCGGACCCCGCAGGCCCCGACGGCGAACGGGCCTGCTGCTCGCCCGCCTCGGTTGTCGCCGCGCGCGAGACTTGCCACGCGCTCGGGCTTCCGCACGTAACCGTCGACCTTCGCGAGGCGTTCAGGCGCATCGTCGTGACCCACTTCGTCCGCGGCTACGCGACCGGGAAGACGCCGAACGCGTGCACCCGCTGCAACGGCGCGTTCCGATTCGCCGAGCTGCTTGCGTTCGCGCGGCGCGTGGGCGCGGCAAAGCTCGTCACCGGGCACTACGCGCGCATCGCCGAGCATCGGGGGCGTCTTCTCCTCGCGCGCGCCGCGGACCCGCTGAAGGATCAGTCGTACATGCTCGCCCAGCTCAACCCGGGCGTTCTCGCGCGGCTCTGGTTCCCTCTCGGCGGGCAGGCGAAGGAGGAGACGCGCGCCCGCGCCCGTGCCGCGGGTCTCGCCGCGGCCGAACGCCCCGAGAGCCAGGATGCCTGCTTCCTCGCCGGCGCGGACTACCGCGACTTCCTCTCTCGTCACGGACTCGAGCAGCGCGAAGGGTCGATCCTCGACGAGGCCGGCGCCACAGTCGGTCGACACGGCGGGTACTGGCGCTTCACGCCCGGCCAGCGGCGCGGCCTCGGTGTCCCGGCTCCCGAGCCTCTCTACGCCCTGCGGGTGGATTCCAGGCGAAACGTGGTCATCGCAGGCCCGAGAGCGTCGCTCGCGCGCGATTCTGTGACCGCGGGCCGCGGGCGCCTCTTCGTGGATGTCGAGCGCGTCGAAGCAAAGGTTCGCTACCGGTCTCCTGCCGCGCCGGGACGCGTCATGCGCACGCCCGGCGGCTTCAGGCTCGTGCTCGACGAGCCGGTGTACGGCGTCGCGCCCGGACAGGTGGCCGTGCTCTACGAGAGCGACGCGGTCGTCGGCGCCGGGACGATTACGTCCGCCCAGTAGAATCGCGCGAATGCCGCTCGCGGACCTCACGGCCATCGACGTCCTCTGGATCTGCCTGAGCGTCTTCCTCGTGTTCATCGCCCTCGGGCTGACCTGGCTCCTGGTCAGGCTGGGCGGAACAGTCGGGCGCCTCACCTCGCTCCTCAAGGGGCTCGAGACCGAAGCCCTCCCCGTCATCAACAAGGTCGGTGGCACGGTCGACCGCGTCAACCAGCAACTCGACAAGCTCGACCAGGTCACCGACAGCGCCGTGGACGCCGCGGACGCCGTCGACACGGCCGTTCGAGCCGCGACGATGGCGATCACGCGGCCGGTGCAGAAGATCTCCGGCTTCGTCGCCGGCGTGGCACACGGAGCGGCCGACTTCAAGGTGCATCGCGAGTGGCGAAGCGCGGCCGATGCCGGGCGCGAGGCCGCGGCTCGCCGTGAGCGGGACATCGCCGAAGAGCTCTCGCGGGACCAAGCCGGCTAGCTGAGGCGGCGTGTGCCGAGGTGCCTGCCGGCGGACAGGTCGGCGTGCGCCCCGTTGTGGAAGCGTGATTCGGCACGCGTCGCGTGTGAATCGGCGCCGTCTCGCCACACACTCGCGCGTGTCTGGGCGATACGCTGGAGGCGGGTCAGAGGGTGGCCCGCCTCCCCACCCAGGGTGGGGGACTGCACTCGGCGAACGGCACCCCCTCGGCTCGAAGCCGGGCCGTCGCACGTGGACGGGACTAGCTGCGCACGGCAAGCGGGTTCCCGCAGCCGCTCGTCGTGACCGGCCCGCGCCGGGCGGGCCGTACAATCGGGGCGTGCGGAGCTCCGACGATCTGAGAGAGGCGTTCCTCTCCTATTTCGAGTCGAAGGGCCACCTCCGGCGGCCCTCGGGGTCGCTCGTCCCCGGGACGTACGACCCGTCGGTTCTCCTCACGACCGCCGGCATGCAGCCGCTCAAGCCGTACTTCCTCGGCCTCGAGCCCGCGCCCGCGAGGCGGCTCACGACCGCCCAGAAGTGCTTCCGCACGACCGATATCGACTCTGTCGGCCTGACCGCCCGGCACCTGACGTTCTTCGAGATGCTCGGCAACTTCTCGATCGGCGACTACTTCAAGGACGGGGCCGTCGACCTGGCCTGGGAGTTCGTGACGGAGCACATGCGGCTCCCGGCCGAGAAGCTCTGGGCGACGGTCTTCGCCGGGGATCCGGAGCTCCGCCTCGGCCGCGACGAGGTCGCGGTGGCAGGTTGGCAGCGGGTCGGCGTGCCCGCCGAGCGCATCGTCGACCTGCCGCGCTCGGAGAATTTCTGGCAGGCGGGCCCCGTCGGGCCGTGCGGGCCGTGCTCCGAGATCTACTACGATCACGGCCCGGAACACGGCTGCGGGCGCCCCGACTGTGCCCCCGGCTGCGACTGCGACCGCTTCCTCGAGTTCTGGAACCTCGTCTTCATGGAGTTCAACCTCCACGAGGACGGCACGCTGACGCCGCTCCCGTCCCAGAACATCGACACCGGCCTCGGCGTCGAGCGCGCCGCGACGATCCTCCAGGGTGTCCACTCCGTCTACGAGACGGACGGCTTCCAGGCGATCATGGAATGGGTCGCCGGGGAGACCGGGACGCGCTACGGCGAGTCCGAGACAGCGACGAAGGCCCACCGTGTCCTCGCCGACCACGGCCGCGCGATGACCTTCCTCGTCGGCGACGGCGTCTCCCCTTCGAACGAGGGCCGCGGGTACATTTTGCGGCGCATCGTCCGCCGGGCGATCCAGCACGGGAGCCGAATCGGGCTCGAGTCGCCCTTCCTCGCCCGGCTCGCCGGCGTCGTCATCGAGCGGATGTGGCCGGTCTACCCCGAGCTCGCCGAGCACCGGGCCGAGATCGCGCGCGTCCTCTCCGTCGAAGAGGAGCGCTTCGCGCAGACGCTTGCCACGGGCATGCGGCTCTTCGCGGACGTCGTTGCGCAGGGAGCTATCTCGGGCGCCGACGCCTTCAAGCTGCACGACACCTACGGCTTCCCGCTCGACCTCACCCGCGAGCTCGCCGAGGAGCGCGGGCTCCCTGTGGACGAGGACGAGTTCCGCCGGCTCATGGGCGAGCAGCGCGAGCGCTCGCGCGCGGGGGCCGGAGGCGGCGCGGGGCTCGAGCGGGCGGCCGAGCTCGCGCGCTCCGCGGGCTTCACAGCCGGGTTCGTCGGCTACGAGAAGACCGACGTCCTCACCCAGATCGGCGCGCTCGAGCCGCTCGACGAGGGACTCTTCCTCGCGAAGCTCCGCGAGTCCCCGTTCTACGCGGAGGGCGGCGGGCAGGTGACCGACACGGGCTGGATCGAGAAGGAGGACGGCGCTCACGCGAGACTCGTCGCCGCCTACCGCTTCGGCGACGACCAGGCGCTCCTCTTCGAGGGCGAGGGCTTCGTCGCCGGCGACCGCGTCCGCGCCGTCGTCGCGTGGCGAGCCCGCTTCCCGACGACGGCGAACCACACGGCGACACACCTCCTCCACAAGGCGCTCCAGGAGGTGCTCGGCGACCACGTGCACCAGGCCGGCTCGGCCGTGCGGCCCGACAAGCTCCGCTTCGACTTTACGCACGGAAAGCCGCTCTCCGGCGAGGAGCGGGCACGCGTCGAGGAGCTGGTGAACGAGAGGGTGTTCGAGAACCTGCCCGTGCGAGCCTTCCTGACCCCGATCGGCGAGGCCCGCAAGCTCGGGGCGATGATGCTCTTCGGCGAGAAGTACGGGGAGATCGTCCGCGTGGTCGAGATCCCCGGCTTCTCGCGCGAGCTCTGCGGCGGCACGCACGTGCGCTCGACGGCCGAAATCGGAGCGTTCGCGGTCCTCTCCGAGGGGTCGGTCGGCTCCGGCGTACGCCGGATCGAGGCGGTGACGTCGGGCGAGGCGTTCGCGCTCCTCCGGGCGCAGGCGCGGGAAGGGGAGCAGCTACGCGCGCAGCTCGAGGAGGCACGCAAGGAGGCGCGGAGGCGCCCGGCCGGCGCCGGGCCCGCTGAGGACATCGTGGGCGGCCTCATTGCGACTTCGAAGGAGGTCGGCGGCGTCCGCGTGGTCGCCGGCGAGGTGGGGGAGATGGATGCAGACGCGCTCCTGGACCTCTCCGACCGCGTGAAGCAGAGGGCGGCCCCCGCGGCCGTCGTCCTCGGAGCGCGCGAGGACGGTCGCGTCCACCTCGTCGCGAACTTCGACCAGTCGGTTGCCGACCGCGGGATCAGCGCCTCGGATGTGGTCAAGGCTGCAGCCGCTCTCGTCGGGGGCGGCGGCGGAGGCCGCGCGACGATGGCGCGCGCGGGCGGCAAAGATCCAGAGAAGCTCGCTGCAGCTCTCGCGCACGCCGAGCGGACGCTCCTTGACGCTCTCGCCTGAGCGCCAGACGCCGGGGTACCGCGGGACGTCAAGCGCCTTGCGCACGAGCTCGCATGATCGAAGCCCCGGGCGCGAGTGAACGAGGAGGCGGACTGCCCGGACAGGTCGCCCCTTCTTACACGCTCGTGCGATCGAGCAGTCCGGAGTGCAGACCTGGCCACCTTCCTCGTCCAGCCCGCCGACGACCTCCCAGCACGGGTGGCCACACCGCGTCTCGAGAGGACAATGCCGTGACCCTTTCGGCGTCCTCGCTCCATGCGAACAGGCGCATGCCGGCGTCGAAGAGGATGACCCCACCCCCGGACTGAACCAGCGGTATCAAGACGGTGGACGGAAGGAAAAGGAAGGCGGATTCACGGTCGAGCGGCGGCGCGAGCCCTCGTGAGGGCCGGGTGGGAGCGCCGCCGGCCGAGCCGGCGCTCCCACCCGGAGAGGCGCCCGCGGAGTGTTGCTACTCGCAGTGGACGACCGTGTTGTGCCCTCCGTCCGCGTCGCAGGCGTCCGTTCCCGGCCCGCCGTCGAGGCGGTCATCGCCCGCGCCGGCCGTCAGGCGGTCGTCGCCGGCGGCGCCCGCGACGGCGTTGCGTCCGTCGCCCGCGTTCACCGTGTCGTTCCCGCCGCCGGCGGAGACGACATCGTCGCCCGGGCCCGTGGTGATGCTGTCCGCGCCGTACCCGCCGCGCACGCGGTCGTTGCCGGCGCCGCCGGCGATGGTGTCCGCTCCGCTGCCGCCGGCGATCCGGTCGTTGCCGCCGGCGCCCGTGATGCGGTCGGCGCCCGGGCCGCCGCAGATGACGTCGTTCCCGCCGCCGCCGTCGATCACGTCATTGCCGCGGCCGGCGCGGATGACGTCGTCTCCCGGCGTGCCGACGATGACGTCGTTGCCGCGCGTCCCGAGGATCGTCGGCGCAAGGCTGCAGGGCGGCTTCGCGGGCGCGGCTTTGACGGAGATGGTGACGAGAGCGCTCGCGGAGAGCTCCCCGTCGGAGACGTCGTAGGAGAAGGAGTCTGCCCCGATGTAGCCCGGCGCGGGCGTGTAGCGCACCTTCCCTGCGTCCGGGCCGGACCCGACGATCGTGACGGTGCCGTGCCCGGGGAGGCCGACCGACGCGACCGTAAGCGTCTGCAGGCTCTCGTTCGCCGGGCCGGGGGAGTCGTTCGCGAGGACGTCCACGGCCACGCTCGTGCCCTGGAAGACCGTCGCGGAGTCGGGCACAGCGACCGGCGGGTCGTTGACGGGCGTGACTGTGACGACCGCTTCGCCGATCTCGGTTCCGCCCTGGGCATCTGTGACCGTGTACTCGAAGGCGTCGAGCCCGTTGAAGTCGGCGGCAGGGGCGTAGATGACGCTCCGGCCGTCCGGAGCGATCGTCACCGACCCGCTCGCGCCCTGGTCGACCCCGGTGGCGAAGAGCGTGTCACCGTCGACGTCGGAGTCGTTGGCCAGCACGTCGATCGAGACGGGAATCTCCTCCGTGGTCGTGGCGGCATCGTCCTCCGGGTCGGGATCGTCGTTCACCGGAGCGACCGTCACGGAGACCGTCGCCGTATCGGTCCCGCCCCGGCCGTCGGAGACGGTGTACGTGAAGGAGTCCGTGCCGTTGAAGTCGGCGTCGGGCAGGTACGTGACCGCCGAGCCGGCCACCGAGACGGTGCCGTTCGCGGGGTCGGACGCGCTGGTGATCGCGAGCGCGTCGCCGTTCGGGTCGGAGTCGTTCGCAAGCACGGCCACGTCGAGCGGCCCGGCGTCCTCGTCGGTCGAGACGGAGTCGTCGATCGCGTCCGGCGGCTGGTTCGGCCCGATGCTGACGGTGTGGCCGCCGAGCCCGTCGAACGTGTCGATGGGGAACCCGTCCCACTCGAGCGCTGGATCGAAAGCGTCCGAGCCGCTCGGATCACCGGCGAGGACGGCCGGCTTCCGCCGGAGTGTGTTGTCGGCGGTGCTCGCGTCACCCGTTCCCCACTCGACGCCGGGGTCGACGCCGATCTGGCCGAGGACGTCGAGATTCGCGCCGTCCTTGACGAGCGCCACGGCGTCGTTGCCGTTCCAGAGGAAGTTCGAGGTCGTCTGGTCGGCCTGCGCGAGAATGGCCGCGACGGCCGCGCTCCGCGCGAGCACGAATACGTCTCCGGCGGCGACCGTGCCCGTAAGCGGGATAGTCGCAGTGACGGTCGGGCTCCCGTTCGCGTAGAGCTGGACCGAGTAGTGGCCCGTCAGCGTGACAGGGGCTCCCGTGCCGTTGTAGAGCTCGAGCGCCTTGTTCGAGCTCGAGCCCTCGACGTACTCGGAGATGAAGAGGTCGGACGGGGCGGCTCGCGCTGTAGCTACCGAGAGCACGACGGCAGCCGTGGCTGCGGCGAGCAGTGGCAGCGCCAGCGCCAGGGCGCGAAGTAGGTGCCTCACGACGGTGTCCTCCTTCGATTCGAACGCAGCGCCCGAGCGGGCGCCGCATCCGAAGGTAGAAGGGCGCGACCGGCTTGTGGACGGATGTCACAAACTTGGCACGCTTCCGTGACGCTCTCGGCACGAAGCGGGCGCCGGAGACCCCTCCCGGTACAATCGACCCCCCGGTGAAGGTGCTCGCACTCGACTACGGCTCCGCGCGGACGGGCGTGGCCGTCTCGGACCCCACCGGCACCGTGGCGAGGCCCCTCGAGGTCGTCGAGCGGGCGGCAACCGGGGAAGGGATCCGCCGCGTGCTCGAGCTCGCCCGCCGCGAAGAGGCCGAGCGCATCGTCGTCGGCATCCCCGTCACGCTCCGCGGCGAGCGGGGCGCGCAGGCGGAGGAAACGGAGCGCTTCGTCGAGGCGCTCCGCGCCGCGGCGACGATCCCCGTCGAGGGCTTCGACGAGCGCTTCACGACGAAGCTCGCCCGCCGGACGGCCGGCAAGGCGCCCGAGGACGCTGTGGCAGCGGCCCACCTCCTCTCCGGCTACCTCACGTGGCAGAGCCGCCCGAGCTGAGCCGCCACGGCCCCTCCCACCGCGCCCGGCGCGCCGGCGCGCTCGCCGGGCTCCTCGTAGGTGCGGGCATCCTCGCCGCAATCGTCTGGAGCGTGACCAGCCGCGGCGGCCACGAGTCGGC
>JBGPNP010000102.1:0-8127 GCA_041487575.1 Gaiellaceae bacterium
ACTACCTCGCGCTCCTCGGCTGGAGTCTCGACGACAAGACGACGATCCTCTCCCGCGAGGAGCTCGTCGCGCACTTCACGCTCGAGCGAATCGGGGGGAGCCCGGCGACATTCGACTACGCGAAGCTCGAGTGGATGAACGGGGTCTACCTGCGTGCGCTCTCGCCGGTGGAGTACGCGGACGCGCTCGTCGCCCACCTGCGCGAGGCGGGCTTCGAGGGCGACGAGACGACTATCCGCGCCGCGGCGCCCCTCGTCCAGGAGAAGATCGCGACCCTCGGCGAGTTCCCCGGCTTTGCCGGTTTTCTCTTCGAACGGGTTGCGCCCGACCCGATGCTCCTCGACGGCTCGCGCCCGGTGCTGCGCGAGGCGCGGGACGCGCTCGCCGGCATCGAGCCGTTCACCGCCGAGCGGATCGAGGCCGAGCTTCGAGCGATGGCGGAGCGCCTCGAGCTCAAGCCGCGCGAGGCCTTCCAGCCGATCAGGGTGGCAGTCACCGGGTCGAAGGTTTCCCCGGGCCTCTTCGAGTCGATCGAGCTCCTCGGCCGCGAGGAGGCGCTTGCGCGACTCGACGCGGCGCTCGAGCCCTACCGCTAGCTTCACGCCGCCGGCGAGGCCCGGCACACATCCACTGCAGTATCGCGACGAAGTCGTGACACGCCGAAAGCGCCCGCAATCGCTCTTCGCGAGCCGCATCGGCGTCAAGGCCATGTCCCGGGGCCTGACTGTGAAAGTGGGCGTGGCCCCGGGATGACGTGGCTTCTGCCCCTTTTCGACCCGTCGCCGGGAGCTACGGCCGGACGAGGACGAAGCCGCCCGTCGCGAGCAGGAGCCCGGCGGCCCAGACGGGCCAGGCGGCGAGCACGGCGCCGGCGGTGAAGAGGAGGCCGCCGCCCAGAACGAGGGCGCAGGCGATGACCGCGGCGAGGCCGGTGCGGTTGAACGGAACCCGCTCCTCGGGGGGCGCGGCGACGGGGTCGTCCGCCGCCACCTGCACGTCCTTCCGCTCGAGGGCGCGCAGGCGGGCGAGCCGAACACGGAAGAGCGCGCCGCGCCACTCGGGGACGAGCGGCTCAACGAGCTCCACGCCCACGCCGTCGATCGCCGCGGCGATCTCGCCCGTCGCGTCGCGGGCTTGCGCGAGCGCCGAGACGAGCTCGGTATGGGCGGCCTCGAGCCCGTGCGGGGCCCGGATGCCGACAGCGAGCTCCGCACCCGCGTGCAGGCAGTACTGCAGGCCGGGAAGCTCCTCGAGCACTTCCTCGGCGTCCCACTCGGCCGGCGACTCGGCGAGTCGCTCGAGACGCGTAAGGGCAAGCCCGAGGCGCCTCCAGAGGTCCGTTACCGCCGAGGCGTACGCCTGGCGCTCTCCGGTGCGAGCGGCCTTCTGCATCCCCGGCGCGATCATATCGCCGCGGCGCGCGGATCGGTCGGATGAGAAACGAGTTCTTAGCCCGAGGCAGGCCCGCCGCTAGCCCCCGGGGCGGCGTCGGCCGCCATACGCCGGCGCCACTTGAGCGTGCCGAGCATGAGGAAGATGGCGCCGAAGCCGATCGCGACGTTGAGCGCCGACACGGCTAGCTGCATGCCGACGCTGAAGGCGAGTACGGCGCTCCTCGAGGCGGTGCCGGCGAGGACGAAGAGAAGGACTGCCTGCTGTGTCCCGAGCCCGCCGGGCGTGAACGGGAGGAGGGTCGAGAGGCTTGCCACCACCAGGACGGCGAGCGCGGTCCTCGCGGTCGCCTCGACGTGGAAGGCTCGGAGGAAGAAGAAGACGGTGCCGATCCGGGCGAGCCAGCTCACGAGCTGCCAGGAGACGACCTGGGTCAGGAATGCCCGCCGGTCACGGAGGATCGCGAGTCCCTGGCGCACGCGCGTCCAGAATTCCTGCACCCGCCGCGATGCCCACGTGACGCCGACGATGCCCGCGGCGAGGAGGATGCTCCCGATGATCGTCGAGAGCCGCGGGTGCCTGACGACGAACGACCAGTCAAAAGCGGGCAGCGAGGGGAGGTCGGGGACGCCGGGGAGGAGGCCCGCCTCGGCAGCCCACAGGAGGAGGGCGCTCGAGACGACCAGGTCGAAGAGCGTCTCGGCGAGGAGGGTCGAGCCGAGCGTCGGGTAGGTCGACCCGCGCACGCGGCGCTTGACGAGGAAGAGCTTGACGAGGTCGCCGCCGCGTGCCGGGGCGATCGAGTTGACGCCGACGCCCGCGAAGTAGGCGCCGAAGACGCCGCGGAAGGAGACGTGCACGCCCGGATACGCGGCGCGCAGGATGTTCTGCCAGGCGCGCACGCGCACCGAGATCCTGAGGAAGTGGAGGGCGAGGCCGATGCCGAGCGCCGTCCAGCCGACCGAGGAGACGCCGTCCCAGAACGCCTCGACCCAGCCGAGGAAGACGTGGAGGTCGTTCACGGAACTCACGATAGCGCGGTGCAGAGGCCGCTCATCTCAGGCGTGGAGGCATGGGCGCGCCGAGGGCGAAAACGACGTGCGTGCCGGTCTTGCCGAGCAAAGACTTCCTTGACGACCTCCGCCGGCTGCCGCTCGGCGCCGCGCGCCCGGCCTGGCTCACGAAGGGCGCGATCCGGCTCGGCGTCCTCTGCGTCTTCATCGTCGCGATCGGGATGGCCCGGCCCCGGATCACCTCTGGCCAGGCCGGCTGGATCGTCCTCGGAGGCGGCATCGGAACGCTCGCCGGCGCGACGCTCTTCCTCGCCGCAACCCGCCGGACCGCCTCGCGCGCGACCGTCTTGCAGCCCGCCGAGCGCGTGGTCGGCGCGATCTTCGTCCTGCTTCGGCGGACGGGCCTGCCGTTCCTCGGCCTCGCCTTCTTCCTCCTGTGGACGTTCGTCTACCTCGGCGTGTGGTGGCACCGGCCGGCCGGTGCCTTCACCGGCCTCGACCCCTCGCCGCGGTTCGCCGACTTCTTCTACTACTCGGTCTCGACCGCGTTCATCTCGCCGCCCCAGGACATCTTCGCCCACTCGCGGGGCGCCCGAAGCGCGACGATGATCGAGATGATGACGGGCTTCGCCCTCCTCGCGGCCTACCTCTCGAGCTTCGTCGACTGGCAGCGGAGCCGCGACCCTGAGCCGCCGCCCGGGTAGTGCACCGCTGGATCGAGCACACCGCCGAGCTCGAGCTGCAGATCGACGCCGGGACCGAGGCCGGCGTCTTCGTCGAGGCCGCCGAGGCGCTGAGCGGGCTCCTCGGCTCGCGGGAGCGCGGCGAACGGGAGCGCCGCGACATCGAGGTCGCGGCGCTGGACCGCCCGGCCCTCCTCGCCGAGTGGCTGAACGAGCTGGTCTTCCTGTCCGAGCAGGGCTTCGTGCCGGAAGGGGTTGTCGCGCTCGAGCTCCGGGACGCCGGCCTCCGCGCGACGGTCGAGGGCAGGGCGGGCGAGCCTCGGAGCCTCGTGAAGGCGGTCACGTACCACCGCCTCCAGCTCGAGCCGGAAGGAGTACGCTGGCACGGGAGGGTGGTGCTCGATGTCTAGCGTGCGAGCCGCTCAGATCCGTCGCATCGACGAGGTGCTCTGGGAGATCCCGGCGGAGGCACGGGCGGACATGCGCGTGCCGGCGCGGGTCTTTGCGGACGAGGAGCTCCTCGCCGCGATCGAGGGCGACCGTTCGCTCGAGCAGCTCCAGAACGTCGCGACGCTGCCCGGCATCGTCGGCGCCGCGCTCGCCATGCCCGACATCCACCAGGGCTACGGCTTTCCGGTCGGGGGTGTCGCGGCGATGGAGGTTCCCGACGGCGTCGTCTCGCCGGGCGGCGTCGGCTACGACATCAACTGCGGCGTGCGACTCCTCGTCCTGCCGCTGAGCGAGGCGGAGCTCGGCGGGCGGCGGGAGGCGCTCGTCCACGAGATCTCGCGCGCGGTTCCGGCCGGAGCGGGGAAGGAGGGTCCGCTCCTCCTCGAGAAGGCCGGCCTCGACCGCGTCCTCGCCGAGGGTCCGCGCGCGCTCGTCGCGCTGGGTGTCGGGACGGAGGCCGACCTCGAGCACACCGAGTCGAACGGCTGCCTCGCGGGCGCCGACCCGGCCGCCGTCTCCGAGCGGGCCCACGCGCGAGGCGATGGACAGCTCGGGACGATGGGCTCGGGAAACCACTTCGTCGAAGTGCAGCGCGTCGAGGGTATCCACGACCCGGTCGCGGCCGAGGCCTACGGCCTGCGCCCGGGCCAGGTGACCATCCTCATCCACTCGGGCTCTCGCGGACTCGGCCACCAGGTCTGCACCGACTACGTGAAGCAGATGGACGGCGCGGTTCGCCGCTACGGGATCGTGCTCCCCGACCGCCAGCTCGCCTGCGCGCCGCAGTCCTCGCCCGAGGGGCGCGCCTATCTCGCCGCGATGGCCGCGGCGGCGAACTTCGCCTGGGCGAACCGCCAGGCGATCGCCCACAGCGTCCGCAAGGCGATCGCTCAGGTGCTCGGGAAGGAGGTCGCCGGGGCGACGCGACAGGTCTACGACGTCGCTCACAACGTCGCGAAGATCGAGGTCTACGGCGGCAGAGAGCTCTGCGTCCACCGCAAGGGCGCTACGCGGGCCTTCCCCGCGGGCTCGCCGGAGATCCCCGCGGACTACCGCGGGGTCGGCCAGCCGGTGTTCATCCCGGGGAGCATGGGCACGTCGAGCTTCGTCCTCGCGGGCGAGCCGGGCTCGATGGAGCGCTCGTTCGGGACGACCTGTCACGGCGCCGGCCGGCGTATGAGCCGGACGGCGGCGGCGAAGCAGATCCACGGGAACGAGCTGCGCCGCCAGCTCGAGGCGCAGGGGATCGTCATCCGCTGCCCGTCCCCGAAGGGCCTCGCCGAGGAGGCGCCCTTCGCGTACAAGGATGTCGAGCGTGTCGTCCGTGTCGTCGAGCGAGCCGGCCTCGCGCGGCGGGTGGCCCAGCTCCGCCCGCTCGGCGTCGTCAAGGGCTGAAGACGCCCGCGAGAGCTCAGAGCTACGCGGCCAGGCTGACCAGGACGCGCTCGCCGGGCGTCAGGCACGGAACGACGGCCATGCTGTGAGGGTGCCTCACCGTGAGCGTGTTCCCGTTCGGCAGGCGAAGCGCGTTCGCGCAGTGCGAGATGCCTTGCCCGTCCGGCGCGCAGTCCTCGTCGGTGAGGACGACCGCGACGGTGCGCCCGGCGGGCACGCGTCCGTCGAGGAGCTGAGCTCGGAGAGCCGTTCCCTCGGAAGGCGAGGGCTCGGTGCCCCTGAAGACGAGAAGCGTCCGAAGCCCCTCCCACGATGCGGGCGAAACCGACGAGTGAGCGTCGCCCGAGGCGGGAGCCACGGGCTCAGGGGACTTCCCGCTCGGCAGCAGCGCCAAGGCGATTGCGCCGACGGCAGAGAGGCTGAGCCCAAGGGCGACAATGGCCAACCGTCGGGACATGACGGCTCACATCATCGGCGTCGCCGCTATCCGGGCAATCCGAGGATTCCCTGATCCTCCGTCCGCATATTCACCGTTCTTCTGCGCCGGCGTTAATCCCCTCGTAAGCCGCGGCGCCTAAGCTCGGACGTAGATTGCTCGTCCTCCTCGGCATCGGCTTCCTCGGCGGCGTGATCACGGCGATCTCGCCCTGCGTCCTGCCCGTGCTCCCGATCATCTTCGCCGGCGGGACGACCGGCGGCAGACGGAGGGCCTACGCGATCATCGCGGGGCTCGTCGCGAGCTTCACCGTCTTCACACTCGTCGGCGCCTGGCTCCTCGACCTGCTCGGGCTGCCTCAGGACTTCCTGCGCGACCTCGCGATCGGCATGCTCTTCCTCCTCGCCGCGACGCTGATCGTGCCGCGTCTCGCGGAGCTCCTCGAGCGTCCGTTCCTGCCGCTGACCCGGCGTCGCAGCCGCAGCGGTGAGGGCCTCCTCGGGGGGCTCGTCCTCGGCCTCAGCCTCGGTCTCGTCTTCGTTCCCTGCGCCGGCCCCGTACTTGCCACGATCACCGTCCTCTCGGCCACACGGAAGGTCGGGCTCGAGACGGCACTCGTCACGCTCGCCTATGCGTCCGGGGCGGCGCTCCCGATGCTCGCCTTCGCGCTCGGCGGTCAGCGCGTCGTCCGGGCGAGCCGAGCGTTTCGCGCCCACGCCGCCGCCGCGAGACGGGTTGCCGGAGTCGTGCTCGCCGCGACCGCGGTCGCGATCGTCTTCAACCTGGATCGCCGGTTCCAGACGGCGCTTCCGGGCTACACGAACGCGCTCCAGAGCAGGATCGAGGGCAGCGCCTCGGCGCAGAACGAGCTCCACAAGCTGACGCGGGGGAAGGGCGCCCAGGCCGCCTCCGACTCGGTGCAGCTCGTCGGCGACCGGCGGGCGCCGGAGTTCCGCGGGATCGTGGAGTGGCTGAACACCCCGGGCGGGAAGCCGCTGACGATAGCCCAGCTTCGCGGGAAGGTCGTGCTCGTCGACTTCTGGACGTACTCCTGCATCAACTGCCTGCGGACGCTGCCCCACCTCGAGGCGTGGGACGCCGCCTACCGGAAGGACGGGCTCGTCATCGTGGGCGTCCACTCCCCCGAGTTCCCCTTCGAGCACGTGCCGGCGAACGTCCGCCAGGCGGTCAGGAAGCTCGGCGTTCGCTACCCCGTGGCGCTCGACAACGACTTCAAGACGTGGGGGGCCTACAACAACGAGTACTGGCCGGCCGAGTACCTCGTCGACCGAACGGGGCGGATCCGCCACACGCACTTCGGCGAGGGGGAGTACGCGGAGACAGAAAGCGCCATCCGGAAGCTCCTCGGCGAGCGCGTCAGCGCGCCGCGGACGGCCGTCGCCGACCGGACGCCGGGCGAGATCACGACGCCGGAGTCGTACCTCGGCTACGCGCGGCTCGAGCGCTTTGCCGGCGGCCCGCTCGTCCTCGACCACGAGGCGGCGTATCGCTTCCCGGCCAGGCTGCCGGAGAACAAGCTCGCCTACGCGGGGCGGTGGCGCGTCGAGGCCGCGAGAATCGTCGCCGGCGCATCTGCGCGGCTGCGGCTTCACTTCCACGCCCGGGACGTCTACCTCGTGCTCGGCGGCCGGGGCACGGTGGACGTGCTCGTCGACGGGAAGCTGCTCCGAACGGTGGAAGTCGGCGAGAATCCCCGGCTCTACACGCTCGCCGAGTATCCGGGCGTGAAGGACGCGCTGCTCGAGCTCCGCCTCGCGCCGGGCGTCGAGGCGTACGCGTTCACGTTCGGCTAGGAGCCGTGGGCCCGGCGGACGCCCGCCGGGCCCCGGAGTCTCCTGCTAGCCGACCATCCCCGCGACGAGCTGGCCGCGGAGCGCGCCGCCCGGGAACTTCGCGGTGTGGATGTTCACGTAGTACGCGTTCGGGTGCGACTCGATCGCCTCGATGACCTTCTTCGAGGCCTTCTGGCACCCCTTCGCCTTGTAGGCCGCGCCGAAGGGCACAACGACCGGGCCGGCCTTCCCGGCGGCGCCCTTGTGGATGTGGGCGGCCTGAGGAGTGTCGATCCCCGTCACGCCCGTGAACTGCCAGCAGACCGTCCCCTTGGCTGCGTTCAGGTGGACGACGGCCAGCCCCTTTCCGTCCGGATCGCCCTTCGGTACCTCGGTCTTGCCCGTGAGCTTGGCCGAGACGACGGGGCTCATCGAGCTCCCGCCGGCCAGCGCCAGAGCGGGGATCAACGCGGCGGCGAGCATCGCGACCGCAAGGACACGCTTGCCCATTCTCTTCCTCCCCTGTCTTTCTGTCCGGCCCGGGCGCGGACGCGCCGCCCACCGGACCCTGTCCCGGGGTATTCGACCGGATCGGGCTTACGGTTTTCTTAACCGGAGCGGGCCGCCCGCGCGGACCGCCGCGTGTCACGGGCAGGGAACGACGCGAGAGCCAGGATCAGGAGGCCGTTCACCGGGTGGAGCGCGGCGACCCACGGCGCACTGTCGCCGGCCTCCGACAAGACCCCCTGCGCGATCAGGAGGATGAAGAGGACGGCACTGCCGATGAGCCGGCGCCGGCCGGGCCGGGCGAGGAGCGCGAGTAGGAGCAGAAGAAGCGCGCCGAGCTGGAGTATCCATCCAAGACCGCGGTGCGCGGCGAAGGTGGACGACTCGAACAGGCGCTTGTCACCGGTCGGCTTCGCGCGGAAGACGCCGGCGCCGGCGAGGAAGAACTGGACGACCAC
>JBGPNP010000103.1:0-8124 GCA_041487575.1 Gaiellaceae bacterium
AGCCTCAAGGCGATCGTCGAAGGCTTCCGCTATGCGAGGAGCCGGCCGGAGCTGATCGGCACGTACGGCGTCGACATGATCGCGATGTTCTTCGGGATGCCGATGGCCCTCTTTCCCGCCTTCGCGGAGCGAGTCGGCGGCGCCGGGGCGCTCGGGCTGCTCTACGCCGCGCCCTCGGTCGGCTCGCTTCTCGCCACGGCGACGAGCGGCTGGACGAACCGTGTCCACCGGCACGGCCTCGCCGTCATCCTCGCCGCCGCCGTCTGGGGCGTCGGCGTCGTCGGCTTCGGCCTCGCGCCGAACCTGCTGCTCGCGCTCGCGGGGCTCGTCGTCGCGGGCGGCGCGGACATGGTCAGCGGCATCTTCCGCTCGGTGATCTGGAACCAGACGATCCCCGACCGGCTGCGCGGACGCCTGGCCGGGATCGAGCAGGTCAGCTACTCGACCGGCCCGCTGCTCGGGAACGTCGAGGCGGGCGTGGTCGCCTCGCTCGCCGGGCTGCGCGCGTCGATCGTCTCCGGCGGCGTCCTCTGCGTCGCCGGAGTCGGCGTCGCCGCGCTCCTGCTCCCGGCCTTCCGCCGCTACGACGCCCGACTTCACGCACCCGAGCCGCAGCCCTAATCCCGCGTCCTGATCAGGCCCCCCGCGGCCACTGAGGGAGCCGGCGCCCGGGAACCGCTGGGCCGTCGAAGCTGTAGGAGCGTCTGTGCGCCTCGTTGCGGCCGTCCTTGCCTCTGCTCTTGCGCTCTCCGCGTGCGGCGGCAGCGCGCCTCGACAGCTCCTCCCCGACCTCGACCAGGCGGTGCCGCAAGCCGTCTCGCTCCGGGTCCACGGCCCGCGAACGTGGCTCGTCTTCGCGTCGGCGGTCGACAACGTCGGCGCCGGGCCCCTGGTCGTCGCCGCGCGGCGCTCCCCGGGCAAGGAGACGATGGCGGCCGTCCAGGTCGTGAGCCGTTCCGACGGCTCGACCGAAGCGGTCCCGCTGCGAGCCGTCCTGCGCTTCCAGGAGGAGAAGACGCACCACCACTGGCACCTCCTCGGCTTCGAGCGCTACGAGCTCCGGCGTGCCTCGGATGGCACGCTCGTCGCCCCCGGGCACAAGATCGGCTTCTGCCTCGGCGACCGCTACGACACGGCTCCCGGGACCCTCCCGAGCGAGCCCGCCGACCCGGTCTGGACCGAGGAGTGCGGCCGGGGCCACCCGGATCTTCTTGTGCTTCGCGAGGGCATCTCCGTCGGCTGGGGCGACGATTACGTCCCCGAGCTCGAGGGCCAGTACGTGGACGTCACCCGCCTGCCGCCGGGTCGCTACGTCCTCGTCCATCGGGTCAATGCAAACCACGCCCTGCTCGAGAGCGACTACCGAAACGACGCCGCGTCCGTCCTCGTCGAGCTCGACCACAGCGGTGTCCGCGTGCTCGCCAGCTGCCCCGATTCCGCTCGCTGCCCGGGAACCTGACGCCGGCCGACGGTGTAGAGACGGTAAACGTGACGAAAGGAAGCTCCATGAGACGCATCGCCATCGCAGTCCTGCTCGCCGTCGCCGCTGCTGCTCTCACCACGTCCCCGGCCTGGGCGAAGGAGGCGAACGTCGAGCTCAGCTCGACGCCCGCGGGGATCTCTCCCGGCGACCCGTGGAACCCGACCATCGCGGTCTTCCTCGCGAACGAGCGGCCCTCTTTCAGCCCTGGCGCGGCGCCCACGCTCACGATCGTCGACCTGAGCTCGAAGGCGACGACCGACTTCAAGGCGATGCCGACCGATGAGCCAGGCCGTTACACGGTCGACGTCGTCTTCCCGCACGCCGGGCTCTGGTCGTACAAGGTCTTCGACCCGGCCAGCGGGCGGACGTATCCCTTCCCCACCGTCGACATACCGGTGGTGCCCGTCCTGCCACAGCCGGCGGCGCCGGAGGCGGCTCCCGCACCGGTCGCCGACGGCGGCTCGTTCCCGCTCTGGCCCGTGCTCGGCGGCGCGCTCGCCGCGCTCGCGGTCGCCGCGCTCGTCAGTCGATCGGCTCGCCGGCGGCCGTCCGCTCCCGCGCGCAGGTGAGCGCCGGCTCGTCCAGGTGCGTGACGAGGTCGCCGTCGAGCAGGAGCGCGCAGTAGCTCTCGAGGTGCGGGTCGCCGAAGTCGACCTTGCACCGGAAGACGCGCTCCGACCGGAACTCGTGGCCGCTTGCCACGCACGCCACCCACTGCACGGAGAGGAGCTTCCCTTCGAGCCGGCTGAGGAGGGCCGCCTCGACGTTCGCGGCCGTGTTCGAAGGCGAGGCGTGCCCGCCGCAGCCGGCGAGCACGAGCGCGGCAAGCAGGAGCGCGGGGAGGCGCATTACGGCGCGAGGACGACCTTGGTCGCCACGCGCTCGTCGAAGAGGCGGTAGGCCTCGGCCGCCTCGTCGAGAGGGAGGCGGTGCGTGACGATCTGCGCAGGGTCGAGGCGGCCTGCCGCCATCAGGGCGAGGAGGTGCGCGCGATCGTTCGACGGGTCGCCGATCGTGAACCGGAGCGTCAGCTCCCGCTCGAACATGAGCGCGTTGTCCAGCGGATAGTCGGGCTCGAAGTGCGCGCCGACCACGGAGACGACGCCGCGCCCGCGCGCGAGCCGGAGCGCCGCGTCGAGGGCCGCGGGAGCGCCCGCCGCCTCGACGACGACGTCCGCGCCGAGCCCCTCGGTCGCCTCGGCGACGGCGTCGGCAGCCTCCTCCGGCGGGACGGCCCGGGCGCCGAGGCGCTCCGCGAGCTCGCGCCGCGCGGCGACTCCGTCCACCGCGACCACCCTCGCGCCGAGGTCGACCGCGCACATGACGGCCATGAGCCCGACCGGGCCGCAGCCGACGACACAGACCGCGTCCTCGATCCTCGCCCCACCGCGGACGATCGCGCCGTAGCCCGTCGGGAGGATATCGGCGACGAAGCAGCCGGCCTCGTCCGAGACCTCGTCCGGGAGCGGGAAGAGCACGCGGTCAGCGTTCGGAACCCGGACGAGCTCGGCCTGGCCGCCGTCGAGCCGCGGGTAGACCCCTGAGTAGCCGAAGAGCGCCCGGCCCTCGCACTGGGTGGGCTCTCCGCGGCGGCAGTACGCGCACGTCCCGTCCTGGATCATGCTTGCGTTGACGACCCGCTGCCCGGGCCGGAACGCCGTCACGCCCGGGCCGGCCTCGCGCACGACGCCTGCGAACTCGTGCCCGAGCACCGTCCCGTTCTCGAACCCGGGCGTCATGCCGTGGAAGGGGAAGAGGTCGGCGCCGCAGATCGCGGTTGCCCGCACCTCGACGATCGCATCGCCGGGCTCCCGGATCTCGGGGTCCGGGACGGTCTCGACCCCGACGTCGCCGGCAGCTCTGAGAACGACCGCCTTCATGCCACCCGCTCCTTCCCGGCCTTGCGCTCCAGGAGGAGGTACGTGGAGGTGGGACCCCTGCCCTTCACGTCGATGGTTCCACGAGGCTCGAACCTGTAGAGGTCTCGGAGCCGGTCGTAGGTTTCCTCGGTGACCTGGATCGCTCCGGGCACTCCGTGCGACTCCATCCGGCTCGCCGTGTTGACCGTATCGCCCCAGACGTCATAGATGAACTTCTTCATGCCGATCACGCCGGCGACCGCGGGGCCGGTGTGCATGCCGACGCGGATCTCGAGCGCGTGTTCCCGGTCGCTCCGGAGGCGCTCGAGCTCCCCGATCATGTCGAGGCCCATGTCAGCGACGCGCTCGGCGTGGTTCGAGTCGGCCGGCGTCAGTCCCCCGACCACCATGTAGGCGTCGCCGATGGTCTTGATCTTCTCCAGCCCGTACCGGTCGGCCAGGCCGTCGAACACGGAGAAGACCTGATTGAGCATGGCGACGACCTCGGCCGCGGAGAGTCGTGACGCCAGGTCCGTGAACCCCACGCAGTCCGCGAACAGCACGGTCATCGAGTCGAACTCGTCGGCGATGACCACCTCACCCTGCCGCAGGCGCGAGGCGATAGAGGCCGGGAGGATGTTCAGGAGCAGCCGCTCGTTCTCGCGGTGGGCCTGCCCGACCTCCCGCGCGGCGGTGACGTCGGTGCCGTACAGGTTGATGGAGTCGAACTCGTAGACGGAGACGACGAGCAGCTCGAAGATGCGGCCGTCGCTCCGAACCTCCAGGACGTCGGGCGACTCGGCCGCCCGGATGGCCTGGATCCGGCCGAAGGCGTCCGGCGGCAGCTCATCGCCCACCTGGACGCCGAGAGCCTTCCGCACGAGGGCGCTCGCGGGGTTCGCGTACGTCAGCCGCCCGTCCCGGGACACGCGCAGCACAGGGTTCGGATTCTGGTCGGGGAACTTGTTGACCGCCTTCATCGCCGTCACGTCGGTCCCGTAGACGTTGATGACCCGGAACTCGGGGATGACCACCGGCGCCAGCGCGTACGTGCGGCCATCGTGCTGGACCTCGACCGGATCGGAGGCGGTCTGCTCGAGCGAGCGGCGGAGCCGGCTCAGGACCTCCGGCGGGAACTGGTTCCCGACGTCCAGCTCCAGGCCCCGGGTGATGGGCGTGCTCGCCGCATTCGCATACATGAGCGCTCCGCCTTCGGACATCCGCAGCACCGGGTTCGGGTTCCAGTCCGGGAACCGCTCGAGGAGCTTGGCGGCGGTGATGTCGGTCCCGTACAGGTTCACGAAGTCGAACCCGGGGACGGCGACCGCAAGCACGGCGAAGGTACGGCGGTCGGCTACCACCTCGACGACCCGGGGCGGCGATTCGGCTGCGGCGGCTCGCAACTCCGCGAGGACACCCGCCGGGATCACCTCTCCGACCTCGATCTGCAAGGCCCCGACGAGGGGCGCGCTCGCCGGGTTCGCATAGAGAAGGCGCCCGTCCATCCCATCCGGAGCACCGGGTTGGGGTTCTGGTTCGGGAACTTGTCGATCGCCTCGATCTCCCGCTCCAGGAGGAGGTAGTCCTGCCTGCCCCGGGCCCTCTGCCGCTTGATCGCGGCGACGCTCGAGATCGTGGACACGAGGTAGGGAACGAGCAGGGTCAGGCCGACCTGCCAGACCAGATTCGAGCCGAGCCGGCCGTGCCGTAGGTCAGCGGCGTGGTTGATCGCCGTGAGGATGATCCCGACGACGAAAGAGGTGACCAGCGCCCGTTTGACGACCGACCGGTCGGCAGCGATCTGGATCCACGCCGCGAGATGGGTCATTGTTCCGACACGATCGAGCCCGAACCATACTGGCAGCCCGGCGACTCGCCTCCTGCGGTGGGTCTGAACCGACCCGAGCTGAACGGCGAAGAGTTTCACGGCGTGCGTGCCGCGAAGCTCCGACCGGAAGGCCCCCTCGCATTCTGCGCTGGGATGGTCTGCTTCTTCGCCGCTCTGCTCGCGCTCGACCGCTCGGTCGGTCTGCGCGGCCAGCTCGCGCTCGGGATCGTGACCTGGGCCGTCCTCATCGGGGTCGCTCGCCGGTTCCCTGCGCTCCCGCGTGCGCAGGTGGCGGTCGTCGTCCTCGTGGCGAGCCTGACGGAGGTGGTCGGGTCGATCCTCTGGGGCGTCTACCACTACCGCCTCGGCAACCTGCCGCTGTTCGTCCCGCCGGGCCACGGCCTCGTCTACCTCACCGGCCTCCAGCTGAGCCGGAGCAGGCTCGTCGTCCCTCGACAGGGCGTCTTCGTCGCGGCCGTCCTGGTGGGCGCGCTCGCCTGGATGACCGCCGGCCTCACGATCCTCCCGCGCCAAGACGTCGCGGGCACCCTCGGCGTCGCGACCTTCGCCCTCTTCGTCCTCTGCAGCCGCGCCAGAGCGACGTACTGCGGGGTCTTCCTCGCGGTCGCGGCTCTCGAGTGGTACGGAACGGCGATCGGAACCTGGCGCTGGGCGCAGACGATCCCCGGCCTCGGCCTCCCCGACGGCAACCCTCCGAGCGGGGTCGCGAGCGGCTACGTGCTCTTCGACGTGGCCGCAATCGCCCTCGCGCCATGCCTGCTCGCGCTCATAGCGCGGGCGCGGGCGCGGGCGCGGGCGTGGGCGCGCCCGACCATGCCGCTACGTCGGCTGCTCGACCTCCACTAGGAAGCCGTCCGGGTCACGGACGAAGAAGCGGTGTCCGCCCCACGGAGGCGAGTAGGGCGGCGCGAGGAAGTTGGCGCCCTTCCGCCCGAGCTCGTCGTGGACCGCGAGGCAGTCCTCCACCTCGAGGACCAGGACGACCACGGCCCTCGCCGGGTCCTCGGGCGCGGTCATGAGCACGCCCGGGCGGTCCTCGGCCGCGTGGCCCTGCTCGGCGAGCGAGAGCCGCATTCCGGCACGGGAGAGGGTCGCGTAGGGCGGGTCGTCATAGACGGCGTCGACGGAGAAGCCGAGTACGTCGCGGTAGAAGGCGAGCGAGCGGTCGACCTTCGCGACCGCCAGGATGACGCCGGCCCGGCCGACGACGAAGCCGCCCATCAGTTGTGCGACATGCCCGCGTCGGCGACGAGCATCTGCCCGGTCACCCAGCCGGCCTCCTCGGAGAGGAGAAACGCGACCGCCGGTGCGATGTCGACGGCGTAGCCGCGGCGCGGGATGCACTGGAGCATCTGGACGAAGTCGAACGCCTCCTTGTGCGGGCTCGCGAGCACCCCCTCGGTCTCCGTGAGCCCCGGCGCGACCGAGTTCACGGTGATCCCGTACTTCCCGATCTCGCGCGCGAGCGCACGGGTGAACGCCCAGACGCCGCCTTTGGAGGCGACGTAGTGCGCGAGGTTCGGCGTCCCGGAGAGGACGACGTTCGAGCAGATGTTGACGATGCGCCCGTAGCCGGCCTCGCGCATCGGGCCGTAGACGGCGCGGTTCGTCAGGTAGGTCCCGTCGAGGTTCGTGCCCATGATCCGCCGCCACTCCTCGAAGGTGACGTCGTCCCAGGACGCGAAGGGGACGATCGCGGCAGCGTTCGCGAGCGCGTCGACCTTGCCGTACTTCGCGAGCGTCTCGTCGACCATCCGCTGGACGTCGTCCGGGTTCGAGACGTCGATCTGCAGGCCGAGCGCATTCGGGAGCTCGGAAGCCGCCTTCTCCGCTCCAGGGCCGTTCAGATCGGCACACGCGACGGCCGCACCCTCGTCGGCGAGCTTCTGCGCCACCGCGCGCCCGATCCCTTGGGCCGCACCGGTGACGATCGCGACCCTGCCGTCCATCTTGCCCATGAGCTTCTCCTCCTAGCCTTGGTCGTTGGCAGACATGTCCCGGCGCCTGGCACCTGGACACGTCCCGGGGCCTGGCACCCGGCCACGTCCGAGTGAGACGCGCCTGCGCTCACAGCTCGTACGCATCCGGCGCGTGCTTGTAGCCGTGCCAGGCGTCCATGTCGTGCGAGAAGTAGACGTCCGCGCCGTGCTCCTCGGCGAGCGCCTTGATCCGCCTGATCGAGCGGACCCCGGCGACCGGGTCGACGTGGAAGGCGGGCTGGACGCCCTTGGCCAGCGCCTCCGCGGTGTAGACCACGTCGAAGGCGAAGAGCATCGGCTTCGCGCCTTCGACGAGGAGCGAGTAGTGCCCGACGGTGTGCCCGGGGGTCTCGTAGAGCCTGAGGCCCTTCGCGATCTCAGTGTCGCCCGTGACCGGAACGAGGTGCGCGCCCTCGAAGTCCCAGGTCCGGTCGGAGTAGCCGAGGTGCTCGAAGGGCTCACAGTTCCGGGCCTGCGCGATCTCGCGCGCGTGGACGACGTTGCGGACGCCGGTGCCGGCGAAGTGCTTGTTCCCGCCGACGTGGTCGAAGTGCAGGTGCGAGTTGACGAGCGTGCCGACGTCCGAGACCGAGAAGCCGCACGCGGCGAGCTGCGCCGGGATCGTCTGCTCCGGCGTCTGCTCCGGCAGCTCGAACGGGAGCACGCGGTTCGTGTGCTCGAGGTCGAAGCCGGTGTCGAAGAGGAAGAGCCCGTCCCCGTGCTCGACGAGCACGCCGTAGGACGGGATCCTGACCGGCGTCCCTCCGCCGATGTTCCACATGAGCTGGGCGTGGTCGATGACGATCGACCCGGTGTCGAGGAACCAGATCCGCATGCCCGTCCTCCTAGGACTCGAGCGCTTTCCGCACGGCGACGAGCTTCGCCGCGCGCCTCGCCCGGAGCTCGTTGATCTCCTCGGGCGTGTAGTCGTAGATGCCGCCGCCGGTCTTCATG
>JBGPNP010000104.1:0-8119 GCA_041487575.1 Gaiellaceae bacterium
CGTGAAGCTCATCCGGGCCGAGTTTCTCGTGGACGCAGACGGCTACTCCAACCTGCAGGGACAGCCGCTCGGCGCTGCCGAGATCGAGCGCGAGGTCGAGAGACTCTTGCCTCCGGCAAGAGCCGCAAACGGGAAGAGGGCAAAGCGGTGAGTCGGCGGGCCAGGAGTCTCTTTTGGTCGAGCTTTTGCCCGAAGGGGAACAGGTCGTGATGGCCGTGGCCGCGAAGAAGAAGGAATGGGCGAGCGATCAGGAGCCGCGCTGGTGCCCGGGCTGCGGCGACTACGCCATCCTCGCCGCGATGGAGAACTTCCTCCCCGAGCTCGAGATCCCGCGCGAGAAGGTCGTCTTCGTCGCCGGCATCGGCTGCTCGGGCCGCTTCGTCTACCACATGAACACCTACGGCGTGCACGGGATCCACGGGCGTGCCGCCGCACTCGCGAGCGGTCTCGCGACCGCCCGGCCGGACCTCTTCGTCTGGGTCGCCACCGGTGACGGCGACTCCCTCTCGATCGGAGGGAACCACCTCATCCACGCCCTCAGGCGAAACGTCCCGATCAAGATCCTCCTCTTCAACAACCAGATCTACGGGCTGACGAAGGGCCAGTACTCGCCGACGAGCGAGGAGGGCAAGGTGACGAAGTCGACGCCGTTCGGGGCGCTCGACCATCCGTTCAACCCGCTCGCACTCGCCCTCGGCGCGGAGGCGACCTTCGTCGCGCGGACCATCGACGTCGACCGAGCGCACTTGACTGGGGTGCTGCGGGCGGCTGCGGCTCACCGGGGCGCCGCCTTCGTCGAGATCTACCAGAACTGCAACGTCTTCAACGACGGCGCGTTCGACGCGCTCACCGACAAGGCGACGAAGACCCAGAACCAGATCCGGCTCGAGCACGGCAAGCCGATCCGCTTCGGCCCGGAGGGCGAGCGGGGCGTCCTGATGCGTCTCGACGGGAGCCTCGAGATCGTGGACGTCGCCGAGGTGGGGGAGGAGGCGCTCCTCGTCCACGACGCGAGGCGGCGCGACCCGAGCCTCGCCTTCGCGCTCGCCCACCTCGCCGAGCGTCCGACCGGGCCGACGCCGATCGGCGTTTTACGCGCGGTCGAGCGCCCGGTCTACGGGGAGGCGGTGGATCACCAGCTCGCGGCCGCGGTCCAGAAGCTCGGCCCCGGCGACCTCGAAGCGCTCCTCCACTCGGGCGACACCTGGACCGTCGCGTAAGGCTCTCCGTCCCGACGGCTCCCCCTTCGCGTAAGTCTCGACTGGTTTACGATCAGCGCAGACAGGCCAGTCTCAGGAGAAGGAGGCGAGATGAGACTCGGACGCGTGGTCGCCGCCGCTGCGTTGGCGGCGTTGGCGGTCGGCACGGGGAACGCGCTTGCCGCGGGGTCGTGGACGAAGCTCTCGACGGACGGGAACACGTCCGTCACCTGGCCGTCGCTCGCGGTCCTCGGCAACCAGGTGGTCGGGGCGTGGACGCGCGGGCAGAATCCCGCCGCCGCAGAGGTCGTGACCTTCACGCCGGACAGGGATCCGAAGAAGGTCGCGGCCTCGGTCAAGCGCGTGACCGCTACGAGCGGCTGGATCGGCCTCGCCGACCCGGTCCTGCTCAGGGCGGGAGCGGGGCTCCGGATCATGCTCGCCGGCATCCACTCCAACGACAATTCCGATCAACTGAACGGCACGAGCTTCGCCGTGCGCAACCCGGACGGGTCCTTCGGATCGCCCGTCACGAGCGGCCTCTACGGCGGCGCCACGGCGAGCGCAGCCGAGACCGCCGTCGCCGGGCCGGACGGCACGACGCCGATCTTCGACACCAACTACGGCGGGGGCGTCAGGATCTACGTCGGCGCGACCGGCGTCGTGTACGACAACGGCGTCGACCTCGCGGGCCGTGGCATCCTCGGTGGCCACGTCCAGGCGGAGGGCTCGACCCTCGGTCGCGACGGCCAGGGGCGCTACTGGCTGTTCTGGTTCAACTCGTACACCGGCACGGAGGGGGTCTACGCCCTGCAGATCGATCCCGCGAGCGGCGCTCCGATCGGCGACGCGCAGAAGGCGCCGAAGAGCGAGAACGGGCTGAACTCCGCCCGCCGGTTCGCGCTCGCCTGCCGGAAGACGTGCCGCGCCGTCTACCACGCCCCCTCGGGCGGCGGGCTCCTCACGTGGGCCCCCGGCGAAGGGTCGCCGGCCACCGTCAAGGGCCCGGGCAACAACACGGGTTGGTATGTCGGCGCTACCTGGCGCGGCGACTCGAGCTTCTGCGTGACCTGGTGGGACAACGGCGCCAGCGCCTACAAGGTCCTCTTCGGCAACGCCACCGCGTCGAAGGGCTTCGTGGCGAGCACGGGCAAGCCGAACGCGGGCGGGATCGGCTACGCCATGGCCCTCGTGCCCGCGGCCAAGTCGGCGAGCCTCAAGTACGGAGGCCTCGTGGTCGTCCTCAACTGGCTCGGCCCGCCCGCATACGACTACTGGACGACGGTCGTGCCGACGCCGCCCCCGCCGAAGAAGAAGAAGTAGGGACGACGCGGGCCGGGCGCTACTTGCCGGCTACTGAGGAGACATAGTCGGCAAGCGCTGCGATCTGCGCGTCGGTGAGCTTGCCCCTGAAGGAGGGCATGACGCCCTGGCCGTTCTCGACCCGCTGAAGCACGAGATCGCGCGACGGCTTCACCGCGTCGAGGTTCGGGCCGACAGTTCCTGTCGCGCCGGCGTCCGCCAGCGTGTGGCACGAGCCGCACTCGGCGGTGGCGAAGACGGCTTTCCCGGCCCCGGAGCCTCCGGTGACGACGGTCTGAGCGGGGCTCTTCGATCCGCCGGCCGGCGCGATCCAGACCGCAATCCCGGCGATCGCGACGGCCGCCGTCACCGGGATTGCCCAGACGTTCTTTCCCTGGTGGCGCAGGTTGAAGAAGTGCCGGATCACCGCTCCGACAACCATGAGGGCGACGAGCACGACCCATGCGTAGCTGTGCCCGTACGTCATCGGGAAGTGGTTCGAGATCATCGTGAAGACGACCGGCAGCGTGAGATAGTTGTTGTGGACAGAGCGCTGTTTCGCCGAGAGACCGGGCGCGGGGTCCGGCTCGCGGCCGCCCTTCTTCGCCCGGACGAGCTCCCAGTGGGCCGGGATGATGTTGAAGAAGACGTTGCCCGCCATCATCGTCCCGAGCGTTGCTCCCACCTGGATGTAGGCCGCGCGCGGGCTGAAGAGCTCGGAGGAGCCCCAGGCGACGGCGATCGTGAAGCCGAGGATCGCCGCCGCGAGCAGGAGCTCGCGCTTGCCGAGGAGGCGGCAGAGGACGTCGTAGACGACCCAGCCGGCCACCAGGATGCCGACGCTCGCGCCGACCGCCTCCGCCGTCGAGAGGTCGCGGACGCTCCGGTCGATCAGGTACGAGTCGGCGTTCGCGTAGTAGAGGACGATGAAGAGCGCGAAGCCGGAGAGCCACGTCGTGTAGGCCTCCCACTTGAACCAGAGGAGCCCCTCCGGGAGCTTCGCCGGCGCGACCTTGTACTTCTGGACATGGTAGAAGCCGCCGCCGTGGATCTCCCACGCCTCGCCTCCGACACCCTGTTCGGCGTCCTGCTCGTCCTTCGATGGGTGCAGGTGGTTGTCGAGGGCGATGAAGTAGAAGGAGGCGCCGATCCAGGCGATCCCTGCGATCAGGTGCAACCCGCGGATGAGCAGGTTGAGCCAGTCCGTCGTGTACGAGTCGAGCCCGAGCGGGAGCATCTGGCGCTGGCGCCTCAGCCGACGACGAACTTCTTCTCGTCCTCGACGAGCTCTGCGGTCTCGTCCACCTCGATCGGCTCCCACTCGTGCACGCGGTCGATCGCCGGGCCCATGGCCGCGTTCGCCTCGCGCTCGACCATGATCTCCACGAGGACGGGCACGCGCCGCGCCTCGCTCGTCTCGACCGCCCACGCGAGGGCCGGCGCGATCTCCTGCGGCTCGGTCACGCGCACCCCGGCGGCGCCCATCGCCTCCATGATCGCGACGTGGTCGATCCCGGGGTGGCCGGCCGGGCCGTCGTAGGCGATCGAGACCTCGTAGTTCATCCCGTAGGGCAGCTCCGCCTGACGGATGAGCCCGAGGTAGGCGTTGTTCACCATGACGAGGACGAAGGGGAGGCGGTACTGGACGGCGACGGCCACCTCCTCCATGAGGAACTGGAAGCTGTAGTCGCCGACGACGCCGACGACGAGCTGGTCCGGCCTCGCGCACTTGACGCCGATGCAGGCCGGTACCTCCCAGCCGAGCGGGCCCGCTTGGCCGCAGCAGAGGTAATGGCGCGGCCGGTACGTCGTCTGGAACTGGCCGCTCCAGATCTGGTAGAGGCCGATCGCCGTCACGAAGATCGTGTCGGGGCCGAAAAACTCGTTCAGCTCCTGGTAGACACGCGGCGGCTTGATCGGTACGTCGTCGAAGTCCGTGCGGCGCTGGAGCGTCGAGCGGAGCTCGGCGACGCGCTCGACCCACGGCCCGGGCGGGCGCGGCGGGCCGGCCTGGCGGAGGAGCGCCTCGAGCGCCAGCTTCGCGTCCGAGACGATGCCGAGGTCGGGCGGGAAGACGCGCCCGAGCTGGTAGGGGTCGACATCGACGTGGACGAACTTGCGCGCGCCGCGATAGGTCTCCAGCTCGCCGGTGTGGCGGTCGGCGAACCGCGCGCCGACGGCGAGGACGACGTCGCTCTCCAGGAAGATCTGGTTCGCGAACCGCTGCGAGGTCTGGATGCCGACGATGCCCGCGTAGAGCGGGTGGTCCTCGGGGATCGCGCCCTTGCCCATGAGCGTGGGCGTAACCGGCACCTGGAGATGCTCGGCGAGGGCGACGAGCTCCGCCGCGGCGTTCGCGATGATCACCCCGCCGCCGGCCATGATCAGCGGCCGCTCCGCCGACGCGAGGAGTTCGAGCGCGGCGGCGATCGCCCGCTCGTTCGGCGCCGGCTTCGTGAACGCGAGGCGGCCGTCCGTGGCCGGGTCGTACTCGATCTCCGGCCCCTTTTGGACGTTGATCGGCAGGTCGATGAGCACCGGGCCCGGGCGGCCCTCGCGCGCGACGCGGAACGCTTCGCGGAAGACCCACGGGAGCTGCGCAGTCTCCTTCACCTGCACGGCCCACTTCGCCACCGGTCGCGCGACCTCGACGATGTCCACCGCCTGGAAGGCCTCCTTGTGGAGGACGTGCGTGGCCGCCTGCCCGGTGATGCAGATGATCGGGATCGAGTCCGCGATCGCCGTGTAGAGGCCGGTGATCATGTTCGTCCCCGCCGGGCCGGAGGTGCCGATGCAGATGCCCGGCTCGCCGGTCACACGCGCGTAACCCTCCGCCGCGTGCGTGCCGCCCTCCTCGTGGCGCACGACGAGGTGGGAGATGAGCTCGGATTTCCGGAGCGCGTCGTAGAGCGGCAGAATCGCTGCGCCCGGGATTCCGAAGGCATAGCGGACGCCTTCGTCCTCGAGCACCTTCACGACCGCGTCCATCGGGTTCATCCGCGGCATCGCCTGCCTCCCTTCCTCAGGACCCGATCCGGTGGTCGGCCAGGTCTTCGACGAGCGTGAGCAGTGCGGAGTGGTCGAGGTCCCCGCGCCCGTGCGCCCGGAGCGCCCGGAACATCTGCTGGACGGCGGCGGTGAGCGGCAGCGCGACGCCGCTCTCGCCTCCGGCCTCGAGGGCGATGGTCAGATCCTTGTGGTGGAGGTCGATCTTGAAGCCCGGCGTGAAGTCGTGCTCGAGGAAGTTCCGCCGGCGCACCTCCATGATCCGGTTGGCGGCGAGGCCGCCCGAGAGGACGTCGAGGATGAGCGCTGGGTCCACTCCCGCCTTCGAGCCGAGGACGAGCGCCTCGCTGACGGCAGCGTACGTAATCCCGACGACGATCTGGTTGCAGGCCTTGACCACTTGCCCGGCGCCGTGCGGGCCGACGTGGACGACCGTCTTCCCGAGTGCGGCGAAGACGGGCCCGGCGCGCTCGAAGTCGGCCGCGTCACCGCCGACCATGATCGAGAGTGCCCCCTGCTGCGCGCCCACGTCGCCGCCCGAGACCGGCGCATCGAGCATGCCGACGCCGCGCTCCCGCGCCGCCCCGGCGAGGCTTCGCGAGACGCTCGGGTCGATCGTGCTCATGTCGACGACGAGCGAGCCCGGGCGGGCGCCCTCGAGAACCCCGCCCGGGCCGCCGACGACCTCCGCGACGACCGCGGAAGTGGGGAGCATCGTGATGACGACGTCGCTCCGGGAGGCCACGTCCGCCGGCCCCGACCCGGCCTCGGCGCCTTCCGCGGCGATCTCCGCGAGCACGTCTCGGTCGCGCGTGAACGCGACCACGTCGAAGCCGCCACGGAGGAGGTTCCGCGCCATCGGCCGGCCCATGACGCCGAGCCCGATGAATCCGATCCGCTCGCTCAAGCGGCAACCTCTGTCCGGGCAATTCCACGTCTCACTCCCGAGCGAAGCGATGGGACAAACCAGAGCCCGCGGAAAATGCGCAGCATTTTTCGCGGAGAACTCATAGGGCGGGTGCCCCCTCGCGGCCGCGCGCCTCGCGCGGAAGCCAGCGCAGGCTCTCGTCGGTCGATCCGGCCGAGGGCCGGTACTCGAGTCCGACGTAGCCCGCGTAGCCGAGGTCCTCGATGCGCTTGAAGAGGTAGCCGAAGTTGATCTCGCCGGTTCCCGGCTCGCCTCGGCCCGGGGAGTCGGCGATCTGGATGTGCTCGACGAGCGGGAGGTGCTCCGACAGGGTCGCGGCGAGGTTCCCCTCCATGCGCTGCATGTGGTAGACGTCGTACTGGAGCCGGACGTTCGGCCGCGCGACGCTCAGGACGAACTCGGCCGCTTCGGCCGTGTGCGAGAGCAGGTAGGGGCCGTTCTCGTACGTGTTCACGGCCTCGATGAGGACGGCGGCGCCGGCGGCGGCCGCCTGGTCGGCCGCCCACGCGACGTTCTCGCGCGCGAGCTCGAGCTGCTCCTCCCGGTCGAGGCCGGGGAGCTCCAGGCCGACGAGGGCGTTGAGCCGCGTGCAGCCGAGCCGCTCCGCGAGCCCCAGCGCGACGGGGACGTTGGCCCGGAACTCCTCCCGCCGTGCCGGGTCGCTCAGGATCCCGCGGTCGCCGCTCGGCATGTCGCCCGCATCGAGGTTCATGAGGACGACGTCGAGCCCGGCGTCCCGCGCCGCGTCCTCGACGCGGCCGAGATTCTCGCCGCGAGGCCACCAGAACTCGACGGCGCCGAAGCCGCTCTGCGCCGCACGCGAGAAGCGCTCGAGGAACGGGATCTCCGCGTACAGGATCGAGATGTTGATCGAGAACCGCATGGCGCAGACGGGCGGGGCCGGCTCGAGGGCTCGGCAGCGCCGGCAGTCGCACTCTAGGCGCGACGCGACCAGAGTGTCAACAATCTATTCCCGCGATACGGAAATGGGTTCCGGCTGCGGCGAGGGAACGCCGTCGAAGCCGAGGGCGCGCGAGATCTCGGCCGCCCGGTTCGTGAGCAGCTCGCCCAGCTCAGCCGTGTCGGCCGCATGGATGCGAGGCGTGGGCGCGCTGACGCTGATCGCCGCCCGCACAGCGCCCTCGTGGTCGAAGATCGGCGCGGCGACGCAGCTCACGCCGGTCTCGTGCTCCTCGTTGTCGATCGCGTAGCCGCGGCGCCGCACGCGGGCCAGCTCCTCCTCGAGGGCCGCGAGCGTTGTGATCGTGTGCGGCGTGAGCTGCTCGAGCGGCTCTGGGTCGTAGAGCTCGGCCACGAGCGGCGCCGGCGTGAAGGCGAGCATCGCCTTGCCGGCGGCGCTGGTGTGCGGGGGAACGGTGGCTCCGACGTAAGCGAACATGCGCACGCTCCGGGAGCCCTCGATCTGGTCGACGTAGACAGTGCTCGGCGGCTCGAGGACGGTCAGGCTGGCCGTCTCGCCGGTGATCTTCTGGATCGAGACGAGGTGGGGCCGGGAGAGCGCCCGCAGGTGCTCGGTGCGCTTGGAGACCGAGCTCGCGAGCTCGACGACCTTGTAGCCGAGGAGGTAGCGGCCCGTGTAGGCGTGCTGGAGGACGTAGCCTCGGTCGACGAGGGTCGAGAGGAGCCGGTGCACCGTGCTCGGCTGGAGCCCCGTGCGGCCGGC
>JBGPNP010000105.1:0-8067 GCA_041487575.1 Gaiellaceae bacterium
GATCGAGCGCGTACGCTTTTTAACTCGCGAAAGTGCTGCGCAGCACGCTGCTCCGCACTTTCGCGAGAGGGTTCCGTAACCCCCAAGTCGTCACCCGGTCCAGCCATGAGCGTTTCCGCGAAAAGAAAGACGTTTCTCTCCTTCCAGCCTCCCGCGGTCGGGGAGGAGGAGATCGCAGCCGTCGCCGAGACGCTCCGGAGCGGCTGGCTCACCTCGGGACCGAACGCGGCCGAGCTCGAGCGGCGCTTTGCCCGGTACGTCGGCGCGCAACGCGCGGTTGCGGTCTCGTCGGGGACGGCCGCGATGCACCTCGCGCTCGTCGCGCTCGGGATCGGCCCCGGTGACGAGGTGGTCACGACCCCGATCACCTGGCCCGCGACCGCGAACGTCGTCGTCCATACGGGGGCGACTCCCGTCTTCGCGGACGTGCGCGACTCGGACCTGAACATCGACCCCGAGCGCGCGGCCGAGGCCGTGACACGGCGGACGAAAGCGATCCTCCCGGTCGACCTGGCCGGGCAGCCGTGCGACCTCGACCCGCTCCTCGAGCTCGGCCTCCCGGTGGTCGAGGACGCCGCGCACGCGGCGGAATCCCGGTATCGAGGCCGCAAGGTCGGCGCGATCGCTACAGCGACCTGCTTCTCCCTCTATGCGACGAAGAACGTCGCCGCCGGTGAGGGCGGCATGGTCACAACCAATGACGAGGAGCTCGCCGCGCGCGTCGACGAGCTTCGCCTCATGCGCCGCGGCCACGGCTCGCTCTACGACGTCAGGGTCGCGGGCTACAAGGCGAACCTCTCCGACGTCCTCGCCGCGATCGCGCTCTGCCAGCTCGAGAAGCTCGCCGCGCACGCCGAGATCCGCCGCAGGCACGTCGCCGCCTACGACGCCGCCGTCGCCGAGCTCCCGGGGATCACGCCGCTCGCCCGCGACCCGCGCGACACGCACGCGCTCCACCTCTACGTCGTCCGCATCGACCCCGACCTCGCGGGGGCCGGCCGCGACGCCTACCGGCAGGCGCTCGCCGAGGAGAACATCGGCACGAGCGTCCACTTCCTGCCCGTGCACACGCTCACGTACTACCGCGAGCGCTTCCCGGGCTTGTCGCTTCCGGTCGCGGAGCGGGCGGGCGCGGAGGTGCTCTCTCTCCCGCTCTCCCCGGCACACTCGGACGAGGACATCCAGGACGCGATCGAGGCGCTCCGGCGCGTGCACGCGGCTTTCACGCGGTGAGCCGGCCCCTGAAGATCGCGCTTCAGCTCCTCGTGTGCGGGGCGGTGATCGCCTACCTCGTCTGGCAGATCGACGTCGGCCGCACGGTTCACTACATCGGCGGCGCGAACGGGCTCTACCTCCTCGGTGCGCTCGCGATCTTCCTCGCGACGACGTGGGGGATGGCGTGGCGCTGGCAGCTTCTCCTGCGCTCGAAGGGGATTGACGAGCCGCTCGGCTGGCTGACGAGCCTCTACTTCGTCGGCTACGCCGCCGGACAGATCCTCCCCACATCGGTCGGCGGCGACGCCGTCCGGTTCGTCGAGCACGCGCGGCGCCGGCCCGACGTCAAGGGCGAGGCGGCCGGAGCGATCCTCATGGAGCGCCTTCTCGGCTCCGCCGGGACGCTCGTCATGGTGGCGATCGGCCTCCTGCTCGCGATCGGCCGCTACGACGGAATCCGCCTGCTCGTCTACCTCGAGGTGGCCTTCGTGGCCGGGATGACCGCGCTCGCCGTCCTCCTCTTCTCGCGCCGGGCCGCGCACCTCATGCGCTGGCTCGGCCCGCTCGTCACGCGCCTGCGGCTCGAGCGGGTGGCGCGCAGCCTCTACCAGGCGCTCCACGGCTACCGCGAGCGGGTCGGCGTCCTCGTCCTCATCCTCGCCGCGACTGTCGGCCTCCAGTTCGTCCGCGTGACCGCGATCTGGCTGTGCGGGAAGGCGGTCGGCCTCGACCTCTCGCCGCTTCCCTACGTGATCCTCGGGCCGCTGCTCTTTCTCGTCATGCTCGTGCCCTTCACGATCAACGGGCTGGGCGTGCGCGAGGCGTTCTTCGTCGCCTTCCTCGCCCGTTTCGACGTCAACGCGGACGCGGCCTTCGCGACCGGGTTCCTCTTCTATGCCGTCACGGTGGCCACGTCTGTGCCGGGCGGGGTCATCCTCCTGTGGCGGAGCCTCAAACCCGCCGTCGTTCGAGCGCGCCGCGCTTGACACCGACCGTCAGCGTCATCGTCGTCTCCTACAACGCCCGGGAGCACCTCGAGCGCTGCCTCGTCGCTCTTGCCGGCGAGCCCGAGGTGATCGTCGTCGACTCCGGCTCGACGGACGGGAGCCGGGAGCTCGTGCGCGGGCGCTTTCCGAGCGTGCGCCTGGTCGAGCCGGCCGAGAACCGCGGCTACGGCGCCGGCTGCAACGAGGGGATGCGGGCCGCATCGGGGCGGTGGCTTCTCCTGCTCAACTCGGACGCCTGGCCCGTGGGGGACGCGGTCGGGAAGCTCGTCGCCTTCGCCGAGGAGCGGCCGCGGCTGGGCGTCGCGGGGCCGCGGCTCTCGAACCCGGACGGAACGCTCCAGCGCTCGGTTCGGGGCTTCCCGACGCTCTGGCGGCTCGCCACCGAGTACTTCTTCCTGCGCAAGCTCGCGCCTGGGACGCGGGCGCTCAACGCCTTCTACGGCGCCGGCTTCGACCACCGGACGCAGGCGGAGGCGGAGTACGTCATGGGCGCCGCGCTCCTCCTCCGCCGCGAGGCCGTCGACGAGGTCGGCGGCTTCGACGAGCGCTTCTTCATGTTCAGCGAGGAGGTCGACCTGTGCTACCGCATGCGCCAGGCCGGCTGGACGGTCGAGTTCTGCCCGGAGGCCGAGTTCGTCCACGTCGGCGGCGCCTCCACGCGGGTCGAGTGGGGGCGGATGTTCCGGGAGCAGCTCCGCGGCCATCTTCTCTTCCTCGCGAAGCACGGGAGCGCCGAGCGGGCCGAGCGGGCGCGGAAGCTGCTCGTGCGGGCGCTGCGGCTGCGCGCCCTCCTCTTCCGCGGCGAGCGGGGGCGCACGTACCGGCAGGCGGCGGAGTGGCTTTCCTCGCGGGACGCGCGCGGGATCCTCGCTGAGGCTCCGATTGACGTTTCGGTTAAACGGTAGGATCATTTCGTTAAATGAGAACCAAGGCTCCGCCGCTTCTGCCGCTCTTCCGCTCGGAGAGCCAGGCCCGACTGCTGACGGAGCTCTACCTCCATGCGCCGGCAGAGGGCCTCGGCCTCAGCGAGCTGGCGGCGCGCGCCGGAGTCTCCGTCGGCACAGCGCACCGGGAGCTCAACCGGCTGGAGGAAGCGGGCCTTGTACGCTCGTTCCGCCTGCGCAGGGAGCGGCTCTTTCGCGCGAACGAGGATTCGCCCTACCACTCCGACCTGCGGGCGCTGCTCCTCAAGGCTTTCGGGCCGGTCTCGGTTCTCCGGCCGATCCTCTCCAGGATCGAGGGCGTCCGGTTCGCGTACGTCTTCGGGTCATGGGCGCGACGGTATTCAGGCGAGCCCGGGCGCGCGCCCTTCGATCTCGACGTCCTCGTCATCGGCGATCCGCGGCCGGACGAGGTGTACTCGGCGTGCCGCCTGGCCGAGACCGAGCTCGGAGTCGAGGTGAACCCGACGATTCTCTCGGAGGCCGAATGGCGGGAGAAGGAGAGCGGCTTCCTCCGGCACCTCCAGCGTGGGCCGCTCGTGCCGATCCTGGATGGGGCCCCGTGACGATCGCCGAGCTCGTGCACGACGGGCGGATCGAGCTCGTGCCACCTGACCCCGAAGCCGCCCGGACGATCCTGCTCGAGGCGCGGAGGCACCTCGAGTCAGCCGAGACGGTCGCGGCCTCCGATCCCAACGGCGCGTATGCGCTCCTCTACGACGCGGCCCGCAAGGCCGTGACCGCGCACATGCTGGCGAAGGGCTGCCGCGTGGCCGCTCGATCCGGCGCGCACCAGTCCGTCGTCCTGTACGCCGAGGAGGCGCTCGGCGGCGGGGACGTCCCTCAGCTCGACAGGATGCGTCGGAACCGGAACCGCTCGGAGTACGACGTCAAGGTGTTCGGCGCCGCCGAGGTTGCGGCCGACCTCGGATACGCCCGCGGAGTCGTCGCCGCCGTCGAGGCGGCGATGGAGGTGGACTGATGGAGCGCCCGATGCCGACTGCCGTCGTCGCCGACGTCGGCTGGGTGAACGGGCTCGCGGCGGTGCGATCGCTCGGTCGGGCCGGGGCGCCCGTGATCGCCGTCGATCATCGCCGCAGCGCCCTCGGCTTTCGTTCCCGCTACGCGACGCCGCGTCTCTCGCCCGACCCCGTCCGGAACGAGGAGAGGTACATCCGCTTCCTCCGCGACCTCGGTGACTCGCTCGACCGCCCGGCGCCGATCTTCCCCACGCACGACGAGCACCTGAACGCGATCGCCCGGAACCGCGAAGCCCTCGGCGGGCGCTTCCTCCTCCCCTTCCCCGGCTGGGACGTGCTCGGGCCGCTCCAACGCAAGCGCCACCAGCTCGAGGTCGCTCGCTCGCTCGGGGTTCCGGTCCCCCGCACGGCTGACGAGCCGACCGAGGACTTCGGCTTCCCCGTGCTCGTGAAGCCCTCCGACCCGATCGGGTTCCGGCGCGCATTCAGGCGCCAGTCGTTCCGCTGCGAGACGGCCGGCGAGCTCGAGGAGGCCTACGAGCGGGCGCGGCCTTACGACCCGCTCGTGCAGGAGTTCGTCCCGGGCGGCGACGACGAGCTCTACACCCTCGGGAGCTACCTCGCCCCGGACGGCGAGGCGCTCGGCGTCTTCTCCGGTCGGAAGCTCCTCCAGACCTCGCCCGGGGTCGGAACTTGCCGCGTCGGCGAGGGGGTCTGGGTCGAGGAGGTGGTCGAGCTGGGACTGCGGCTCCTGCGCGGCCTCGGCTTCCACGGTCTCTCCCAGGTCGAGTTCAAGCGCGACCCGCGCGACGGGCAGTACAAGCTCATGGAGGTGAACCCGCGCCTCTGGCAATGGCACTCGCTCTCGACGGCCTGCGGCGTCGACCTGCCGCGGATCGCCTACTGGGACCTCCTCGGGGCGCGCCTCCCGCCCGCGCGCCAGAACGGGACGCCGCGACGCTGGGCGATCACGCTCATGGCCGGGAAGCGCCCGGCGCTCGTCCGGCCTCCCTACGTGGACGCCGTCTTCGCCCGCGACGACCCGAGGCCGGCGCTCGTCCAGGCGGCGCGTGTCCTCAAGGGCCTGCGCACGTGATCCCGGAGGCTGTGGATCGCCGGGCGCGCTGGGTGCTCGACACCCTCGGCGGCCGCGACGTCGGCTTCGGCGACGACCTTCCCTACAGGCCGGACGCCTGGGAGGCCGTCGAGCGCGGCGAGCGGCCCGACGGCGACGACCTCGCCGAGGCCTTCTTCCATCTCGCCCGCGTCGAGGAGCGGACCGGGCCGCGTGACCGGCACGGGCGCTTCTCCGCGTCCTCCTCGTGCCTCGACCCGCTCGATCCGCCGCTCGAGCGGCTCCGACGGAAGCTCGGGCTCGAGCCGCCGCGCTGGGCCGGGGCGCGGTTCGCGATCGCGCTCACGCACGACGTCGACACGCCGTGGCGCTGGACGCGGATCGGGATCCTCGGCTCCGCCGCCCGGCTCAAGGGGCACGCGCTCGCGGGCCGCCCGGGCGCGGCGCTGCGGGAGGCGCGGGCGCTCTCCGCCGTACCCGTGCACAAGCTCCGCCGCACCGACCCGAACTGGCGCTTCGAGCGCATCCTCCGCGTCGAAGCCGCCCGCGGCGCCCGCTCGACGTTCTTCGTCATGGCGGGGCACCGGCACCCGGCGGACGGCGCTGCGCCGGAGGCCTACGCGCGCCTCCGGCCCCGCCTCGTGGGGCTCCTCGAGGCGGGCCGGGCGGAGATCGGGCTGCACGGGAGCTACACGGCCGCCGAGAGCGAGGCCGCGCTCGCGGCCGAGAAGCAGGCGCTCGAGGCGCTCGCCGGGCCGGTGCGCGGCCACCGCTACCACTACCTGCGGGTCGACCCCTGCTCGAACCTCGCTCCGCTCGCGCGGCTGGGGTTCGCCTACGACACGACGCTCGGCTTCGCGGACGCGCCCGGCTTCCGGGCCGGGATCGCCCATCCCTTCCGGCCCTGGGATCTCGAGGCCGACAAGCCGCTCGACCTCGTCGAGATCCCGCTCGCGGCCATGGACGTGACGTTCAGCGAGGGCCACTACCTGGGCCTCCCCGCGTCGGAGGCGGAGCGGCGGCTTCTTGCACTCGTGGACTGGGCGGCCGAGCACGGCGGCGGCTTCGCCGTGCTCTGGCATACAGACCGGTACGACCCGGCCACCTCGCGCGGCTGGGACCGGCTCTACCTGCGCCTCCTCGACGCCGTGCGGACGCGCGGCGGCGTTTGCCTCGGCGCCGGGGAGCTCGCGGAGGAGGCGGCCGCGTGGCTTTCGTGAGCGCGGTCGCGCTCCCGGCTCGGTTCGGGACGGCGCGCTTCTGGGCCGCTGTCTTCGCCGCCCCCGCGCTCCTCGGGATCGGCCGGCTCCTGCCCGGCTCGAGCTTCACCCTCGCCCTCGAGCTCGCTGCCGCCGGCGCGATCGTCCTGGTCCTGCCGGGTGCGCTCATCGTCCGAGCGCTCGGGCGGCCGCCCTCGCTCGGCGTCACGGCCGCGGCGGCGCTCGCCTGGAGCCTCGCCGTGCTCTTTCTCGCCATGGTCGTCACCTTCGCCTCCGAGGCGAACCTCTCGCTGACGCTCGCCGTCGTCATCCTCTTCGTCGGAGCCGCCGCCTGGCCTGCGGCCACAGCGGCCGCTTCTGCCGAGGCCGACCGGGACGAGCGAGTCGTCCTCCTGTGGGTGCTCGGGGCGGCGGTCGTCTTCGCGGGCATCGTCTGGTGGGTGGACGGGACGATCACGGGCGACGCGCTCTTCCACCTCGCCCGCGTCCGCAAGCTCGAGACCTTCCGGATCCTCTACTCGGTGAGGGCGGCGAACGAGTTCGTCGACGGCGGCTTGCACCCGGGCTACGCCTTCCCGCTCTGGCACGGCGCCCTCGCTCTCGTCTCCCGCATGGCCGGCGTCGACCCTGCCGTCGTCGTCGGGCACTTCGCCGCCGTTCTCGTCCCGCTTGCCTTCCTCGCCAACTACGGCGCCGGCCGGGCGCTCTTCCGCTCGTGGGCGGGCGGGGTCGCCGTCCTCGCCGCCCAGGTCGCGCAACTCGGCTTCGCACGGGCGGGCGCCGGCTCGTTCGAGTTCCTCGCGCTCCCGGCGACGGCGGCGCGGCTCCTGCTCGCCCCGGCCGTGCTCGCGCTTGTCTTCGCTCTCGCCAACGGAGGGAGCTGGACGCTCCTGCCGGCGCTCGCCGCCGCCGGGGCGGCGCTCGCGCTCGTCCACCCGACGTACGCGCTCTTCCTCGCCCTGCCGCTCGGCGGCCTCCTGCTCGCGCGCCTCGTCCTCGCGCCCCGGGACTGGCGGACGCTCTTCCGGCTGGCGTGGTCGCTGCCGGCCCTCCTCGTCCCCTTCGGGCTCTACTCGCTCTGGATCATGCCCGTCCTCAACTCGACCATTGCCTTGACGGAGAAGGACCGGGCGCGCGCGCTCGCGCACTACGCGACGCAGCTCGACGTCTCCGGTGGCCACTACCGGCTCGCTCCGGAGGCGATCGCGCGCGGCGGGGCGGCGGTCGTGGCGGCTCTCGCCGCCGTCCCGCTCGCGGCGCTGGCCGCGCGGCGGCTCTGGGCCGCCGTCGTCCTCGGCGGGACGCTGGCCGTGCTCGTCATCGTCCTCGTACCGCAGGTCTTCACCGCGTTCTCCGACGCCGTCTCGCTCTCGCAAGGGCGGCGGCTCGCGATCTTCCTCCCGCTCTCGTTCGCGCTCGCCGGCGCTGCCCTCCTCGCGGGGCGCGTCCGCTGGGCCGGGGTCGCGGTCGCCCTCGTCGCCGGGATCGCCCTCCAGGTGCTCTACCCGGGGGACTTCGGCTACAGGGTCTCCGGAGGAGGCCCGGGTTGGGCCGTCTGGATCGCGGCCTTCGGGGGCGGCGCAGCGCTCCTCGCGGGGGCGTGGCTTCGTCGCGAGGGTGCCGACCCGA
>JBGPNP010000106.1:0-8008 GCA_041487575.1 Gaiellaceae bacterium
GGGATCGTCAGCTTCGAGCGGCGCGCGATGTGCTGGACCTCCGACGGCGAGAGGGCGTGCAGGTGGATCGGGTAGCGCGCCTTGATCGAGCGGAAGAGATCCTCGTAGTAGTCGATGCCGAGGTCCGGGTGGTGCCCGCCCTGCATCAGGAGGGCGGTCCCGCCGAGCGCGAGCGTCTCCTCGATCTTCTTGAAGACGACGGGCTTGGGCAGGAGGTAGCCCTCCCGCGCGTCGCCCGGGCGGCGGGAGAAGGCGCAGAAGTCGCAGTCCGTGTAGCAGACGTTCGTGTAGTTGACGTTCCGGTCGATGACGAAGGTGACGCGCTCGCGCGGCGCCTTGCGGTTGCGCAGCTCGTCGGCGGCCCTGCCGACGGCGACGAGGTCGCGGCTCCGGAGCAGGACGAGCGCGTCGGCCTCGGAGATCCGCTCGCCGGAGAGCGCCCTGTCGAGGACGCGACCAGTCGTGGTCTCGGTCGCGGTCGCTGTCAAACGCGCACAGGGTCGGCGAGGACGAAGCGCAGCTCAGGAACGGCGTCGAGCTCCCCGACCTCGCAGGCGAGCTCGAAGAACGTCATGAGGCCCGCGCGCTCCTTCGGGCCGAAGCGGTAGCGGAGCTTCTCGAAGTAACGGGCGAGGAACCCCGGCGGGTAGCCGTAGCGCGCGCTCGCGTCGCGGGCGAGCGCCTCGGGCTCGGCGCGCGCCCGGCGGTGAGAGGCGAGGAGCGCCTCTTCGAGCTTGACGATCCCTGCGGGCGGCGGGTCCGGGCACGCGAAGACGGCGTAGACCATGGGCAGCCCAGTCCGCTCGAGCCACAGGCGCCCGAGGTCGTAGTGCGGCGTCGGGTCCTCGAAGACGCTCTTGAGCGCCGCGTCGCCGATGAGGAGCTTCGCGTCCGCCGCGTCGCCGAGCGGCACCTGCACGGCGTCCGGCAGGAGGACCCGGACGAGTACAGCGGACGTGGCGCTCTCGGGCGTGACTGCGACGCTCGTGATCCGCGCGAGCGGCGCCCGCGAGACGAGCTGGATCGAGTCGACGGCTCCCTCGGAGGAGACGCAGAGCCGCGGCAGGATACGCAGGCGCTCGGCGTTTCGCCCGTACTCGATCGACGAGATCGGCGCGATGTCCACCTCGCCCGCGAGGAGCCGGCGATTCAGCTCGGTCGGCACGCCGGGGATCTCCTCGACGTCGGCCTCGAGCCGGAAGAAGACCGGCGCCATGTTCACGTACGAGATCCTGCCGAGCCTGATCACGCCTCACGCCCCTGACCGGCCCCGCTCCCGCCCGGCGAAGCCGGGCTCCGCGTGGCCTCGCCCCGCTGGACGTCGGGATGCCGCGCACGGGGAGCTTGTCCGTACTCGTCGTACTGTCCTGCGCCCCCCGTGCTTGCCTCCCTAGCCAGGGGGGCGTCAGGAACGTGAGGACTCCGCCCCAGGAAGTCGGCGATCCAGGGGACGATGCGCTCGTGCGCATCCTCCTGGAGGAAGTGCGAAGCGTCCTCGATCTCGTGCACCTCCGCGCCCGGAAAGCGCTTGCGCCAGAGATCGAGGACGCCGCGCGGGAACGCGGGATCCTTCATCGCCCAGCAGATGAGCGCGGGCTTCCCGGACAGCTTCTCCAGGTTCGCCTCGACGTGGAGGCCGAGCGGACGCGTGGGGCTCTTCTCGTCCCACGGGATCAGGCGAGGGTAGGCGAGAACGCCCGTGCGGCTCGCCCAGCTCGGGTGCGGGGTGAGGTAGGCGGCTTTCTCGTTCGGGCCGAGCCGCTCCGGGTGAGCGACGGCGGCTCGGAAGAGGAGGAAGCGGACGAAGACGTGCATCCCCTTGACGAGAGCCTCGCCGGTCACGGGCCAGCGGAAGAGCTTGAACGGGAGCGGCACCTTGTGCCCGGCCGGGATCCAGCCCGTGAACGTGTTCAGGATGACGAGCCGCTTGACGCGCTCCGGGTGGTCGACCGCCCAGGCGAGACCGATGGGGCCGCCCCAGTCCTGCATGACGAGGGTGACGCCGTCGAGCGAGAGCTCGTCCATGAGCGCGCCGAAGTGCTGGGCGTGGCGCCGGATCGAGTACTCCTTCTGCCGCTTGGGCTTGTCGGAGCGGCCGAAGCCGAGCTCGTCGTGGGCGATCGCCCGGAAGCCCGCCTCGGCGAGACCGCCGATGAAGCGGCGGTAGAGGTAGCCCCAGGTCGGGTTGCCGTGGAGCATGACGACGGGCTCGCCGTCGCGCGTCCCCTCGTCGACGTAGTGGATGCGGATGCCGTCCGTGAAGAGCCAGCGCGGCTCGTACGGCCAGGTGCCGCCGAAGGTCCAGTCACGCGAGTCCATCTCGCTCTGGGTGGGCGTCAGCTCATGCTCAACGGTTATCTGTGCCATGTCTCCGTCTCCACCCGAGCGAAGCGAAGGGTCAAACTCAACCTCCCGAAAAATGCGGAGCATTTTTCGGGATTTACCATCTGCGAACCTCGTTGTAGAGGGTGTCGCGCTGGACCGGGATCCGGCCGGCCTCCCTGACGTAGCGGACGAGCTCCTCGATCTTCTGCTCGGTCTCGGTAACGGCGCCGGCGGCGTGGAAGATCTCCTCGCGCACGACGGTACCCTGGACGTCGTTCGCGCCGAAGTGAAGCGCGACGGCCGCCATCGGCATCCCCATCATGATCCAGTAGGCCTTGACGTTCGGGACGTTGTCGAGGAGGAGCCTCGAGACGGCGATCATCTTCAGGTCGTCGGAGCCGGCCGTCTGCTTCCAGCCGCGGCGCTCGAAGACGGTGTTCTCCGGGTGGAATGCCAGCGAGATGAAGGCGAGGAAGCCGCCCGTCCGGTCCTGCTGCTCGCGCAGGCGCAGGAGGTGGTCGACGCGCTCCTCGTACGTCTCGACGTGCCCGTAGAGGATCGTGCAGTGGGTCGGGATGCCGAGCCGGTGCGCCGTGTCGTGGACGAGGAACCAGTAGTCCGGGTGCTCCTTCCCCGGCGCGACGAGCCGGCGCACACGCTCGGCGAAGACCTCGGCGCCGCCGCCGGGGAGCGAGCCGAGGCCCGCGGCCTGGAGCTCGCGGAGGACCTCCTCGTGCCTGAGACCCGAGAGCGCCGTCATGTGGTGGATCTCGCTCGCCGTGAAGCACTTCAAGTGGACGTCGGGCAGCGCCCGGTGGAGCTTCGAGACGATGCCCACGTAGTAGGAGAAGTCCACGTGCGGGCTCTCGCCGCCGACCATGTGGATCTCCGTGAAGCCGGTCAGCTCGCGCTGGCGGAGGGCGTCCTCGACGAGCTCGTCTGCCGAGTAGGTGTACGCGCCCTCCTGCTTCTGCGTGCGCGCGAAAGCGCAGAACTTGCACTTCACGCGGCAGACGTTCGTCTGGTTCAGGTAGAGGTTCTGGACGAAGTAGGCCTCGTCCCCGCCGCCGCGCCGCCTGCGCGCCGCGTCCGCGAGAGCGCCGAGCTCGAGCAGGTCGTCGGACTCCATGAGCAGAAGGCCGTCCTCGAGGTCGAGGCGCTCGTTCGCCTCGACCTTCTCCCAGATCTCCTCCAGCGCCGACCGTCTCGCCAGGAGCGCCATTAGTGACCCTCCCGGTGACATCGCCCGGATGATGTTGCCAGGTGTGTCACTAGGCCTCCCGGTCAACGACGGCGTGGGCGAGCGCCTCGAGCGACTCCCGGTCGGGCTCGCCGTCGAGAGCCGCGCGCGCGTGCCGCGCGTATTCGAGCGCGAGCGACCGGGACTCCTCGAGCGCGCCGGTGGCGGAGACGCGCTCGAGCGCCTCCTCGATGGGCTCGCCCGCGAGCGCCCGCCAGACCTCGGGGTCCTCGCGCGCCGCCAGGATGAGCGGGAGCGTGGGCGTGCCGTCGCGCAGGTCGACCCCGGGCGCCTTCCCGGTCGTGTCGAACTCGCCCGTGCAGTCGAGGATGTCGTCCGTGATCTGGAAGGCGATGCCGAGCGCGAGCCCGAAGGCCCCGAGCTCCGGCCGCCGGCCGCCGAGCAGGCAGGCCGCCTCGAAGAGCTTTCCCGTCTTGAGCGAGCAGCGGGCGAGGTAGTCCTCGACGGACGTGTCTGGCCGGAAGGCCTGGCGGCGCTGCAACGCCTCGCCCCGGGCGAGCGCAAGCGAGGCGTCGGCGAGGATCGAGACCGCCCTCGCGTCGCCGGTCGCCGTCAGCTCGGCGAAAGCCCGCGCGTAGAGATAGTCGCCGGTCGCCATCGCCGCGCCCTCACCGTAGGCCGCCCAAACCGTCGGCTGGCCGCGGCGGAGGTCGGCGCCATCGAGGAGGTCGTCGTGGACGAGCGTCGCCATGTGGACGAGCTCTACGGCCGCGCCTCCGGCGACGGCCCGCCGGCTCTCGCGGAGCTCGGGCGGGGTGGCGAGGAAGACGAGCACCGGTCGCAGCCGCTTGCCGCCGGCCGCGAGCGTCTCGACACCCGCCTCGGCGACGAGCCCCGGGTGCGACGACACGGCCGCCTCGAGCCGCCCCTCGAGGAGCTCGAGGTAGCTCTCGAGCCCCGGGACGGACCGGATGGTGGCGAGCGCGTTCACGGCTTCCTCGCGGTATGGAGCGTGACAATGCCGCCGCCGAGGGGCCGCCAACGCACGTCGGCGAAGCCCGCCTGCGTCATCAGCTCCGCGAGGTCGGCCGCGCCGGGGAAGCGCCGGACGCTTGCCGGCAGGTACGTGTAGGCGGCGCCGCCCGGGAGAATCCTGCCGAGTAGCGGCACGACGCCGTCGAACCAGAGGCGGAAGAAGGGTCGCAGCAGCCCGCTCGGCCGCGTGATCTCGAGGCAGGCGAGCCGCCCGCCCGGGACGAGGACGCGGCCGAGCTCTCCGAAGCCCGCCTCGAGGTCGGCCAGGTTGCGGACGCCGAAGCCCACGGTCACCGCCTCGAAGCTCCCGTCCTCGAAGGGGAGCGCGAGCGCGTCGCCGCGCAACCACTCGATCGAGGAGGACTTGCGGCGCGCTCGGGCGAGCATGCGCTCGGAGAAGTCGAGCCCCGTGACGTGCCCGCCGGCGCGCTCGTCGGCGACGGCGAGGTCGCCCGTACCGCAGCAGACGTCGAGGACTCGGTCGCCGGGCCGCACGACCGCCTCGGCGGCGAGCGTCCGCCAGCGGCGGTCGAGCCCGACCGTCATCACCCGGTTCATGGCGTCGTAGACCGGCGAGATGCGGTCGAACATCTCCCGGACGGCATCCGGCGGCAGAGTGCCCGCGCGCGGGGTCACTGCGCCCACCGCTTCACCAGGCTGTTGTCGATCCCGAGCTGATCTAGGCATCGTCCGACCACGAAGTTGATCAGATCGTCGATGGTCTGCGGAGAGTGGTAGAAGCCCGGAGCGGCGAAGAGGATGACCGCGCCCGCCTGGCGGAGCCGCAGCATGTTCTCGAGATGGATGGTGGAAAGCGGTGTCTCGCGCGGGACGAGGACGAGCTTGCGGCCCTCCTTGAGGGCGACCGAGGCCGCCCGGTGGACGAGGTTCGCCATCGCGCCGGCTGCGATCGTCCCGAGCGTCGCCATCGAGCAGGGGCAGACGACGTAGCCGTCCACCCTGGCCGAGCCGCTCGCGTACGGGTTCTTGTAGTCGTCCTTCGGATAGTAGGTGACACCGTCGAGGTCGCCGAGGAGCCGTGCGAGCACCTCGTCCTGCGGGAGCGAGGGGTCGCCGTAGAGCTCGGTTGCGAGCACCTCGAACCCGGAGTCGGACACCGTCACGCCGACCTCGGCGCCCGCAGCGGAGAGGGCCTCCAGCAGGCGTGCTGCGTAAGGCGCTCCCGAGGCGCCGGTGATGCCGAGGAAGATGCGCACGCGCCCCCCGCGAGCCCGCCGGGCGCTACCCGCCGCCCTGCGGCCCCTTCGACGCCTCGAGGAAGATCGCGAGATCGTTGAGCTGCTGATCGCTCAGGGCCGCGAACGACGGCATGGGCGAGCCCGGCGTGACGGCGCCCGGGTTCTTCAGGTGCTCGATCTGGAACTTGACGCCGCGCCCCTTCGTCCCCTCGGCCGTCAGGTCGGGCGCGCCGGGGAAGCCTCCGCCCGTGCCGAGGTAGCTGTGGCAGTTGAGGCAGCCGGAGCTGGCGAAGAGCACGGCGCCGGGCTTCGCGTCAGCAGGAAGAGCCTCCCGCTGGATCCACTCGGGCACCTTCGCGGCGTTCTCGCTGCCGAGGGACTCCTTCGCGGCCGCGCCCTTGTAGGTGAGGATGCCCATCGAGGCGATGACGAGGAGCGAGCCGACGACCGCGACCGGGCGGCGCGAGAGTCGGCGCTCCCGCCGCCTGTCGACGAACGGGACCGCGAGGAGCATGATCAGGAGGATGGTCGGGATCCCGACCGTCGCGAGAATGACCGACTCCGGCCACTTGAAGATGCGAAGGAGATAGAAGAGGAAGTAGAAGTACCAGTCGGGCCGCGGCACGAACGTCGTCGTTCCCGGGTCCGCCTTGTCCGTGTAACGGGGCCCGAGGAGGCCCGAGTCGCCCGGATTCTTGCCGGAGTCGAAGTACCAGATGCAGGTGAGCACGACGATCACCGAGACGACGACGAGGCTCATCACGGTGTCGTGGAACATCGCGTGCGGGAAGAACGGCTTCCCGCGCCGCGCGACGTCCTCCTTGTAGAGCTTGAACTGCTTGCGCTTGTCGTCGGCCGCGCTCATCGACACGACACGACCTTTTCCGCGCTTCGCGCGCAAAAGCTCGACCAAAAGACCCCGTCCCCCGGTCTCACCTGTCATCGCCCCCTTGCGGTTCTTCGCTTCGCGAAGAACCGCTGCCGTTCCCGCGCGGCTTCGGCTCGACGAGGCCCTGCCGCTCCGGCCCCGCCTCCTCGACCGGCTCGTAGCCGCCCGCGCTCTTGACCCAGGGCGGCGGCGTGATCCCGAGCCTGATCACGAGATAGAGGTGCAGCCCGATCAGCGCAAAGAGGCCCCCGGGAATCACCAGCATGTGCATCGAGTAGAAGCGTGCGAGCGTGTCGGCGCCCACCTCGTGGCCGCCGCGGAGGAAGTCGCCGAGGAACGGCCCTGCGATCGGCGCGTTGGCGTTGATGTTGATCGCGACGACGGTCGCCCAGTAGGCGGTCTGGTCCCAGGGCAGCAGGTAGCCCGTCAGGCCCTCGAAGAGCGCCATCGTCAAAAGGAGGACGCCGATGAGCCAGTTGAGCTCGCGCGGGTACTTGTACGCGCCGAAGAGAAAGACGCGCCCCATGTGGAGGAAGAGGAGGATGATCATCACGCTCGCGCCCCAGCGGTGCATCCCGCGCACGAGCCAGCCCCACGTGAGGTCGTTCGTGATGTGCTGGATCGACTCGTAGGCCGAGTTGGGATCCGGGGTGTAGTACATGGCGAGGATGACCCCGGTGACGGCCTGGACGATGAAGGCCGTCAGCGTGGCGGAGCCGAGCGTGTGGAACCAGTTCGTCTCCGCGGGGACCTTGCGGAAGAGAAAGTACTTGGCGCCGCCGACGAGACCTGAGCGCTCCTCGAGCCAGTCCACAGGGGCGAGCATGAGCGCCTCCAGCTGCTCCTGGCGGATCGACTTCTTGCGAGGCACCTAGGTGCGCTTCCTCATGGGATGTAGGGGTAGAAGTACCCCTCCCAGTCGTTGATGTGCTGCCCCGGGTCGGCGCGCCCGTATGCCTCGATCTTGGCATCCGCGCCCGTCCCGATCACCTTGCCGACGCTGTACGGCGTGCCGAGGACGAGGTGGCCGTTGACGATCTTGTACTGGTAGCGGTCGAGCCCGCGCACCGGCGGGCCGGCGGTGCGGTTCCCCTCGATGTCGTAGGCGCCCCCGTGGCAGGGGCAACCGAAGCCCGAGGGCTGGGTCGCCCGGAGGACGACCGGCTCGCCGCCCGCGTGGATCGTCGCAGGCTCCTGCGAGGGTCCGAGCGGCTGCGTCGGGCAGCCCATGTGCGCGCAGCGGTTCGAGATGATCGTGAAGCTCGGGACGCTGTTCGCGAGGCCGTTGTTGCGGAGGAAGGCAGTTCGCTTCGAGACGTCGCCCTCGCTCTTCTTCGAGATGAACGTGGCGACGAGCCA